>JAIVJN010000064.1 GCA_020200025.1 Acidobacteriota bacterium
TGTTCGACAAGACGGGCCGGCTGTGGTTGGCTGCCACGGTGCGGGGGCCTGACAATCCGGCCTTCTGCAAGCAGGGCTCGGATCATCCGTCTGCCATGTTGTTCCCGGTGGAGCGGTCGATGCGACATCTGGCCATGTTCGACCCGAAGACGCAGAAGTACACGTTCATCGATACCTGCTACGGCACGCACCACCCGCAGTTCGGCTATGACGCCAACGACACACTGTGGACGAGCGGCGGTGGACCGGTCGTGGGCTGGCTCAATACCAAGATGTTCGACGCGACCGGCGATGCCGCGAAATCGCAGGGCTGGACGGCCTTGGTTCTGGACACGAACGGCAACGGCAGGCGTGACGACTACGTCGAGCCGGATCAACCCCTCGATCCTGCCAAGGACAAGCGCGTCAACGCGGGCTTTTACGCGGTGATGCCCAGCCCGGTCGACGACTCCGTGTGGGGCTCCTTCCGCGGAAACACGAGCGGTGTCGTGCGGCTGGCCCCGGGATCGAATCCACCCCAAACGGCACTCGCAGAGGTCTACAACGTGCCGATGCCGGGCTTCGGTGTGCGTGGCGCCGATAGCGATGCGAAGGGCGTCGTGTGGGTGTCGCTGGCGAGTGGTCACCTCGGAAGCTTCGATCGGCGCAAGTGCAAGAGTCCGCTCAACGGGGCGACGGCAACCGGCGATCACTGTGCCGAGGGCTGGACGTTCCATCAGTACCCTGGTCCCGGTTTCCAGGGCATCGGGGAGAACAGCGCCGAATCGAGCTATTACACGTGGGTCGACCAGCACAACACCTTCGGGCTCGGCGACGATGTGCCGATGTCGACAGGCAATCTCAACGATGGACTGATTGCCTTCAAAGACGGCCAGATGATCGTGCTGCGCGTGCCGTATCCCCTGGGGTTTTATGCCAAGGGCTTCGACGGGCGCATCGATGATGCGAAGGCCGGGTGGAAAGGGCGCGGCCTGTGGGCGGCAAACGGTGATCGCACGCCGTGGTTGATCGAAGGCGGCAAAGGCTCCAAGCCGCTGGCCGCACACTTCCAGCTGCGGCCGGATCCGCTAGCCAAATAGCCGCAGGCCAATCACCCGTTTCGGCGCTAGATCTTCGCTTCGACGTCGCCTACGACCGAGTCTTTCTGGCGCTCGCCACTTGCGTCATCGCCATGCCGTTCTTCGCGATGCGACTCTGGGCGCGTTTCAGGATTCGGCGGATGTCGTCGAAGGCGACGCGCTGGAGCACTTCCTCGTAAGTGCACCATCTGACGCGTCGGTTCTCGTCGGGAGGCACGTCCTTGAGATGGTGCATGAGGAAGAAAGCAACGGTGGCGGCGCCGAACTCCACGCGGCCGAGCCGTTCGATCACGCGGGCGCTGGAACCCGCCTCTTCTTGCACTTCGCGGGCCGCTGTTTCCTCCGCCGTCTCGCCCTCTTCGATATGTCCCTTGGGCAGGACCCACGTGCCGCGGCTTCGTCGCGCTTCGACGATGAGATATTCCAGTCCCGCCGGACCGTTCCGGAACACGACTCCACCCGCGTGCGTGTAACGTGCCGCCACGCTCTGATTCTATGGCGTCTTCGTGTCTCGCCCGCTGATCAACTTCGCGCAGTCGCCCGCCGACCCTGGTTGAACCGGCCGACGGCCGCTCTTCGTGGTCATCGCTTGCCTCTGAAGACCGCGTACGCCGCCACACCCGCGAGCAGAAAGGCGACCGAGAACAGAATCCCCTCCCAGGGACCCGTGAAGAAGATGAAGAGCCAAAGCGCGCCGGAGAGAATCGCCGGCAGCGGATAGAGCCACATCGTGAACGGCTGCGGGATGTCCTTGCGATACTCGCGCAGCAGGATGACGGCCGCACATTGCCAGACGAAGCGCAACAGCACCTGCACCTGGATCAGCCAGCTCACGAGCTGGCCAAGAGTGAAGAAGCAGAACGGGATCGACACGATCGCAATCGTGGCCAGCGATACGTCGGGGAAACGCTTGGTCGGGTGCACACGGGCGAAGATGGGGAAGAAGTCGCCGTCACGCGCCGCCGCGTAGGGGACGCGCGAGTAGCCGAGGATCGTGGCGTAGAGTGACGCCGCGGCGACGAAGAGGATGAGCCCCGTCATCACCGTTCCGGCGATGCGGCCGATGGTCGGATCAGCGAACGTACGCTCGATGAACACGGACGCCACCGTGCGCGAGTCGCGTACCTCCGGCCACGGAATCATCCCCAGGATGACCGTGGTCATCAGGATGTAGAGCGTGGCCACCAGGAGGATGGAGAAGACGATCGACCGTGGCACGGTGCGCGTCGGATCCTTGATCTCGTCGCCGATGTTGCACACCTGGTTGTAGCCACCGTAGCTGTACATGGCCAGGACCGATGCCGCGCCCAGCGCTGAGACGAAGGTGCCGTCGAAGCGAAACGCGTGCGCGGGAAAATCGAAGGCCTGCCGTAACGAGAACGTGAAGAGCCCGGCGACGATGACCCACCCGACGGTGATGAGGACGACGGCCAGCATCCAGACGGTCAATCGCCCGACGTCTTCGATGTTGCGCCAGAGCAGCGCCGTCATCGCCACGCACACAATCGCCGCGATGGCGTGATGCGCGAGGGGAGGCATGCCGGCCCAGACGAACTGCAAATAGTCGGCAAAGCCAACGGCGCCTCCGGCCACGGAGAGCGGCGCGATGAGAATCGTCTGGAAGATGAAGAGAAACGCCATCAGGCGCCCGAGACCGAACGGCTGGAAGGCCTCGCGCAAATAGAGATAGCCGCCACCGCTACCGGGCAGCGCCGCGCCCAGTTGCGCGTAGACCAGGCCGTCGGCCAGCGCCAACACGAGGCCGACCACCCACGCGTAGATCACATGGGGTCCGTTCATGGCGGCCACCATGAAGGGAATGGTCAGGAATGGCCCGACGCCGACCATCGAGATGACGTTGGTGGAGGTCGCTTGCAGCAACCCCATGGCGCGCCGCAATGGCGCCGTCTCGATGCTCGGCTGCGGCGAGGGCTCGAGCCGCGGGTCGCGTGATGTGCCAGGCGAGCGCGGCTCGTGTTTCGCCTCTGTCACGCGGTTGGCACCAACGCTGAGACGAGTGCTTCGGCCTGCCGCCGGTCCCTGATGAGAGGGTTGAGGGCCAGCGCATCGACACGCTCGACCGGATCGCCGCTGAGCGCCGCACGAATGGTGGCTCGCTCGTAGCGTTTCACGCGCTCGATGAGCTCGCGACAGTGGTCGGGCACCGTCGGGACGTGGAGCGACTGCGGGCCGTTGACGTCCACCAGACACGGCGTCTCGATGATGTCATCGTCGGCCAGGAAAGGAAGATTCCCGCGGTTCGGCACATCGAGGGGGATGACGTCGCGCGTATCGTGCGCGATCGCCCGCATGGTCATGAGGGCGATGCGATCGTAGCCAGAGAGCTCGGCCCAATCCGGCTTCACACGAGGCGTGACGTTGCCGGTCTCGAGCTGCATGTAGCTGCCGTCTCGCTCGGCCAGATAATCGCGATAGCGCTCGACCGGGTCGGCCACCCCTTTGGCGAGATCGGCGAAAAGCGCCTCAGTGAGCTCCGCGACCACGACGCCCCGACTCGTGCCGGCGCGCTGGAGATGACCGAGCGCGGCTTCCGGTCGGTAGTAGTAGTAGACGTACTCTGTCGGCAACAGCCGAAGCCCGCGCAGGCGCTCGGCCTCGAACAGCGGCGTACGGTAGGCATCATGGATGCGGGCCGGTTGCGCCCACAAGCGGTGCAGTTGCGGCTCGCCCTTGTGATACACCTCGCGCAGCCAGCCGAGATGATTGAGGCCGAAGTAATCGTAGGCACACTCCCGGGCCGGAAGCCCCAGCGCGTGTGCGGCATCCTCGAAGATCTCGTTCGGTGTGTCGCAGATGCCGATCGCCCGCGCGCGCGTCTGCTGCACGACGGCCTGCGTGACGATGCTGACGGGGTTGGTGAAGGTGATGAGCCACGCCCGCGGCGCACGGCGCGCGATGATCCGGCCGTACTCGACCATCGCCGGAATGGTCCTGAGCGCCATGGCAAAACCGGCCGGCCCGACGGTCTCTTGTCCGACGATGCCGTGCTCGATGGCTGCGGCCTCATCGTGGGCGCGTTGACCGATGCCGCCGACGCGGATGCTGGCGATGATGAACTCGGCGCCGTCGATACAGGGCTCGACCGCACGGTGGGCGTTGATCGGCACGGCGTTGCCGCTCACGCGCCTGGCCAGATCGCTGACGAGCGTCAGGCGGGCCTGATCCGAGTCGAAGAGGTCGACCTGACTGATGCGAAGGTCGGAGCGCACGAGACCGCCGACGAGCAGCGGCACACGAACGCCGGCGCCTCCGATGATGGCGATTTTCATCGGCTCACGCGCCTTGCGCGCCACTCCTGATCGCTTGGGGGACGTCGTCGTGATAGGGAAGGGCGTCGAGACCACCCGGTTGCCGCGTCGAGCGCGCGCCGACGAAGTTGCCGGCGGCGAGGCAGACAGGGGGCGGCGCGCCGCGCAGCCACGCCCACAGGAAGCCGGCGTTGAATGCATCGCCGGCGCCAGTCGTGTCGACGGGGCGGGCGCGCGGGGGCCGGGCGCGTACGTCGCCTTGACGCGTCAGCCACAGCGTCTCACCGGCTCCGCGCTTGATGATGACGGCCGACGCGCGGCGTCGCCAGTAGACCAGCGCCTCATCGAAGGTCGCGGTCCTGGCATAGAGCGGCGCTTCCAGCTCGTTGAGCAGCAGCACGTCGAGCACGTCGATCAGGCGCGGCAACGCGGGCTCGCCCGCCAGGCGGTCGTTCCAACCAAAGTCGGCCGACACCGTGACGCCACGGCGCCGCAGGCGCGTGGCGAGACGCGCCCAGCGGTCGCAGTCGCGCGGGTAGAACGCCAGATGCACATGAGACGCTCGGCTCGCGGCAACCGCGCGCGCGAACCGCGGCTCGAGAGCGGCGTTGATGCCCTCGAAGGTGACGAACGCGCGATCCGAGCTGGTGGACAACGCCACGGACACGGCGGTGGGCTCCTCGGCTCGACGCAGATTGTGCACCTGCACGCGCTCAATTCTCAGGCGCCGGTGCGCTCTCTCGCTCAGCCCGCTGGCGATGCTCGCGGAAACACCGAGACGTGCGGCCCCGATCGCGGTGATGACGGCGCCGCCGCCGAAAGTGGCAGCAAAGCGATCGGTGCGCAGCTCTTCACCTGGAGCGGGCAGCCGGGCCAGCCCGACGAAGATGAGATCGTCGAAGGCTTCCCCCACGGTGAGCAGCCGGGCTTGAGAAGCCACGGCCAAGACGATAGCAGAAGCGACGCAGTTTCTGCGCAGGCGGACGGCGGCGAGGTGCGCACATCATGCGACGTTTCGCTCGACGAACGACAAGAACACGCGCACGAGCACACCGCGCGCATGCGGCATGCTCTTCGCTACGAGCGGTGGCGGAGAGCGCTGATGTTCGGTGAGCGAACCCTGGCGGTGGCGGCGCGAATCGAGCGCATCGAAACTTATGTCGCGCAGCTTCGGGCGGATTTGCAGCGGCTCGATCGCAAGCTGGATATGCACGTCGAGGCGCTACGCAGTGAGATTCGGGAGGCCGCCGATCGTGCTGGCGCACGCGGCCGCGACGGTGGCGATGGGTGAGCGCCGCATCCCTACGTCGCCTGCGTTTCGCGCGCGCGGGTCAGGTGCGGCACGATCCCGAGCAGCCGTTCGATGAGCATCAACTGTCCGCGATGGTGCATCTCGTGCTCCTTGACGCTCAGCAGCATCTCGAATCGGCTTCGACTCGGCGGGTTGATCGGGGGTGGAAAGCTCACGTGCTCGGCCAGCACCTCGTCGGACACCGTATCCAGCCACGCCGTGAACTCGTCGCCATTCTTCCTCAGCGCCTCCACAATCTGCGCTTTGCTGGTCAGCGCTTTCTCCATGGCCTGGCCTTTGGCCATGAAGCCGCTCCAGTCTTCGAAGCCGACGTGCGTCTTTCGCTCGACGCCGTGCATCTGCTTTGCCCACCACGTAGAGGCAGCCACGTGCGCGAGCATTTCGGCGACGCTGCGCAGTCCGGGCGCGGCCCTGAAGTCGTACTTGTCCTCGGGGATGTCCTCCGCCACCTGTACCGTATTCTTGCGCACCGTCCGGAAGCTGCCGGCCATGTCCTTGGCGCTGTAGTTCATCGGGGAGCCCTCGTTTCGGAATTATAGAAGAGGTCGCTTCTTGCCACTTGCCTTGTCCGACCGAGAAGCCTAGCATCACGCACGTCCCTCCAGAATGCACTTGAAAGGACGTCAGTAGCTATTAATCCCAGGTCAGGGCGCCTCCCCCGGTCGCCGCCGGCCGGTTTCGCTGGCTCGCGCGAGCCCAATCACGCGTGCCAGCTCGCTTGATCTTTCGGCGCGATTTGGTCGCGCGCAGGGTGATGTTGAGGAGGACTGCAATGGCTTTTCGTTCCGTTTTGTGGCTACCGGTCGCGTTACTGCTTTCGACCGGCTCCGCGCTCGCGCAGACGACGGGCGCGACACTGCAAGGCACCATCTCTGACGAGCAAGGCGGTGTCCTGCCTGGGGCCGCCATCACGATCGCCAACACTGAGACTGGATGGACGCGCGAGGTCGTGTCGGATGTTCGCGGTTGGTATCGCGCGGCGGCGTTGCCACCGGGACCTTACGAGATGCGCGTCACCATGGCAGGGTTCGTCAACCTGGTGAGAGACGGAATCGTCCTCACGCTGGGCCAGGAAGCGACCATCAACCACGGGTTGAAGCTGGCGACGCTCTCCGAAACCGTCACCGTCAGCGCCGATGCGCCGCTCGTCGAGACGACGAGCAGCGAGCTGACGCACACGATCACGCGCACCGAGCTCGACACGCTGCCGCTCACCGGACGTAACTTCTCGAACCTCGCCGCCATGTCGCCGGGCGTCGCCATGGTGGGAAACACCAACAACAACGTGCTGGCCTCGGGGCAGACCAACCGCAGCAACAGCTTCCTCATCGACGGCACGAGCAACGACGACACCACCGTGGCGACACAGCGTGGCGGCTTCTCGCTCGAGGCGGTGCGCGAGTTCGCGGTCATCACCAACCAGTTCAACGCCGAGTACGGGATGGCGTCTGGCGCGATCGTAAGCGTCATCACGCGCTCGGGCACCAACGATCTGCAGGGCCGTGTCTTTGCCTTCCATCGCGACGATTCATTCGACGCGCAGGATCCGTTCTCAAAAGCGCAGGGCTCGGGCAAGGCGCCCTTCAGCCAGCAGCGCTACGGCGGCTTCCTCGGCGGCCCGCTCGTCCGCGACCGCTTCCACTACTTCGGCTCCTATGAAGGTCTGCGCGAGCGCAGCACGCGGGTTGTCACCTCGGTGCTCGTTCCCCCGGATCAGCGCGAAGAGCCGGCGACCGACGATGGCCAGCAGTATTTCATGAAGACCGATTATCGGCTGAGCGCCGGCACCTCGATGTCCGCGCGCTATCGTGCCGACAGCCGCAGCAACACCGGCAGCGGCATCGGCGGCCTCAACACCAGGGAGCGCGGCAGCAACAGCAGCACGCTCGATCAGGACGTGGTCTCCAGTGTGACGTCCGTGCTGTCATCGAACGCCCTCAACGAAGTGCGCGTGCAGTACGCGCGGCGCTCGTCATTCACCAATACCGAAGGCTACAGCGTCGACGGCATGCCGCAGATCAACCGCCCATCCGGGAACTTCGGGAAGGCACAGAACCTGCCGCAGGGCCGCGACGAGAACCGCTTGCAGATCGTCGACAACTTCAGCTACACGCGCGGGTCACACGACTTGAAGTTCGGCGGCGGTGCGCAGCGGTTACGGCCACTACGTCGATCAGAGCTTCCTGAACATCCAGCTCAACGTCGCGTCGGCCAAGGATGCCGTGGAGATTGTCATCACCAACCCGGGATACCCGGACCCGTTCTCGCGCGGGGCGACTGTCAATTCGCCACCAAGCAGAGTTGCCATCACGCCGAATCCCAAAACGCCCGAGACGCGCACGGCGACCCTTGGGGTGAAGCGCGAGATCGTGTCCGGCCTCGCGCTATCGGTGGACGGCGTGTATGCGCGCGGCTACAACCAATATGCGTGGCTCGACCTGAACTATCCCGATCCGGTGACGGGGGCGCGTCCGAATCCGGCCCTGGGCCGGGTGATCGAGTACGCCGACTATGGACACTCCTGGTACTCGGCGCTGCTCGTCGGGTTGGAGGGACGGCGCGGGAATGGTCCGTCGTGGAGCGCGTCGTACACGTGGTCGAAGACGTTGCGCGATGTCGAGGGCTTCCAATTCACGGCGCAGGACATGCGTAATCTCGACGCCGAGAAGGCGCTGGCGAACAACCATCGCTCGCATCAGCTCATCGGCAACATCACGTATGCATTGCCCGGAGGCTTCCAGATTGGCGCGGTCGCCCAAGCGCGCTCGGGCCTGCCCTGGACCGTCACGACCGGCACCGACAACAACCGCGACACGTTCACCAATCCCCTCGTCGATCGGCCAGACTTGGCGGTGCCGGGCGGCGACCCGCTCGATCGCGCCACCTACAACGGCACCTTCACCGGCCGCGCGGGCAATCTGGGGAGAAATACCGTCATCGGACCGAACTTCTTCCGCCTGGATGCGCGTGTGTCGAAGTTCATCCAGTTACGCAGCATGCGGCTGGAGGCGTTCGCCGAAGCCTTCAATCTGACCAATCGCCCGAACTTTCAGTCGCCTGGTTCGGGGCAGTTGAGCAGTCTCCGCTCCGCCACGTTCGGCCGGCCCTCGGCCATTGTCGGCAACATGCGCCAGGTCGAAATCGGCTTCCGTTTCGATTTCTGAGAGTCTGCAAGCTGATCGCCGAGAAGCCACGAGGATCACGAAGAGAGACACGAGAGTCTTGTTTCCCTTCGTGGCCCTTCGTGCGCTTCGGGGCTGTTCATCGATCTGCCGCTGTGTGAGCAGTGCAGAGCTCTCACACGCGCGTAAGGGCCGCCCTTTGGGGGGCCCGAGAGCCAACCGTTGGCTGAACAACGAGCCTCCCGCCAAAAAGGCCACTCGCCGCGGCATCGCCGGTAATATTCGCCTCTACGGAGCCACTATGAACGTACGGTTTTGCGTCTCGCTCGTCGCCTTGGTGTTCCTGTCCGCCGTCCCCAGCCGCATGCAGACGCCGGGACCATCCACACCTCAAACCGCGCCCACCCCGAGCGCCTTCGATGGTCTCGTCTTTCGCAACATCGGTCCCGCCACCATGGGCGGCCGCGTGGACGACCTCGCCGTGCTCGAGTCGAACCCGGCGGTCTTCTACGTCGGCACGGCCACCGGCGGCGTGTGGAAGACCATGAACAACGGCACGACTTGGGAGGTGGTGTTCGACGATCTCGAGGACGCGGTCTCGGTCGGCGACCTGGCGATCGGGCCGACCGACGCGAATCTCGTATGGGTCGGCAGCGGCGAGAACAACAACCGCCAAAGCGGGTCGTGGGGGAAGGGCGTCTACAAATCGACCGACGGTGGCAAGACCTGGGCGCACATGGGCTTGACCAACTCGAAGCACATCGCGCGCATCATCGTCGATCCGGTCGATCACGACATCGTCTACGTCGCGGCGCTCGGCAGCCTCTGGGGCGCGGGCGGCGATCGCGGCGTCTATAAGACGACGGATGGCGGGCACAACTGGCAGCGTGTGCTGTCGGACGATGACAACACGGGCGCCACCGAGCTGGTGATGGACCCGTCGAACAACAAGGTGCTCTACGCGGCCACGTATCAGCGGCGCCGCGCGACGTGGGGCTTCAACGGCGGCGGTCCCGGCAGCGGCATCCACAAGTCGAGCGATGGTGGCCGCACGTGGTCGAAGCTCACGACCGGCATCCCTCCCGGACCGCTCGGGCGTATCGGCCTCGACATCTACCGATCCAACCCGAATACCCTGTACGCGCGTATCGAGCACGAGAGCGAGAGCGGCACCTATCGGTCCGATGATGCCGGGCTCAGTTGGCGGAAGATGTCGAGCGTGAACCCGCGGCCGATGTACTTCAGCCAGATCCGCGTCGATCCCAACAACGATTTGCGCGTGTACGTGCTCGGCGTCCAGATCCACATCTCCGACGATGGCGGCAAGACGTTCATCGAGAACGGCGCGCTCCACTCGGATCATCACGCGATGTGGATCAACCCCGCGAACTCTAACCACATCATCGATGGCACCGACGGCGGCATCGGCATCAGCTACGACAAAGGCAAGAACTGGGAAGCTGTGTACAACATGGATCTCGGGCAGTTCTACCACGTGGGTGTCGACATGGAGACACCGTACAATGTGTGCGGCGGTCTGCAGGACAACTACACCTGGTGCGGGCCCAGCGCCGTGCGCAGCCGGCAGGGCATCGTCAACGACGACTGGAAGAGCATTCAGGGCGGAGACGGCTTCGAAGCCGTCATCGACCCGAAAGATTCTCGTACGGTCTACGCCGAGTCGCAGGATGGCAACATCGTGCGCGTCGATCGCCTGACGAACGAGCGCAAGGCCATCCGACCGATCGCGCCACGCGGCGAGCCGCCATACCGCTGGAATTGGAACACACCCATTGTCATCTCGGCGCACACGCCGGGCACGGTGTATGTCGGCGGCAACCGGGTCTTCAAGTCGACCGATCGCGGCCAGTCGTTCACGCCGATCAGCCCGGACCTGACGGAGAACACCGACCGCGAAACGTTGTCGCTGATGGGTGTGGCCGCCAAGGAATTCAAGATCGCCAAGCACGACGGCGTGCAGTCCTACGGCAACCTGGTCGCGCTCGTCGAGTCGCCCCGCCGCGCCGGCCTGCTCTACGCCGGCGCCGACGATGGCACCGTTTATATGACCAACGACGACGGGAAAACGTGGACGAACATCACGGCCAAGTTCCCCAATCGTGCGAAGAACGCCTACGTGTCCGGCCTCGTGGCCTCGGCCGCCGACGAGCGGACGGTGTACGCCTCGTTCGACAATCATTACAACGACGACTACAACAACTATGTCTACGCGAGCGCGGACGGGGGCAACAACTTCCGGTCGATTGGCGAGGGCATCCCGAAGGGTCAGGTCGTGATGACCATCGCCGAGGACCCGAAGAATCCCAACGTCCTCTACGCCGGCACCGAGTTCGGCATATACGTCACGCCGGATCGCGGCGGGAGCTGGGAGCGTCTCGACGCCGGCCTGCCGACCGTGCCGGTGCACGAGATCGTCTTCCATCCACGCGACAACGACATGATCGTCGGCACGCACGGCCGCAGCTTCTGGATTCTCGACGACGCGACGCCGATTCAGCAGCTTGCCGAGGCGCGCCGCGCCGACACGTACCTCTTCGATATGCGGCCGGCGATGCAGTACAACCAGGCCAACGATCGCGGGTTCATTTCCGACAAGCCGTTTTTCGGCAAGAACCCCACCTATGGCGCCCCCATCAGCTTCTTCTTGAAGGGCGAAGCAAAGGAAGTGGCGCTGCGGATCCGCGACGCCTCGGGCGGCACCGTGCGCGAGATCGGCGGCAACGACGTGCGCGACGCGCGCAAGGCCGGCATCAACCGTGTGAATTGGGACTTGCGGCACGAGCCGCTCCCGCCGCCGCCGCCCGGACAGCCGACCGGTGGCGGGGGAGGGGGATTCGGTGCCGGCACGCTGAACGGGCCCAACGTGTTACCCGGCGAATACCGCGTCACGCTCGTCGTGGACGGTAAGGAGGTTGGCACCAAGCCGGTGCGCGTGACGGGCGACACGGCGATCGAGATCACCGATGCCGATCGCAAGACCCTGCACGGCACGGCGCTCGCGCTCCACGAGCTGCATCGCAGCGCCACCGAGGCGGCCGATTCGGTCACCGAGCTCAATCGCCAGTATCAGGCGCTCGAAGGGCTGCTGAAGAGCGATGCGACGCCGCCGGCGGTGAAGACCAGCATGGAAGAGGCCAGTAAGCGGCTCACCGAGCTGCGGCGGCGGCTGGGCGTCGGCCAGGGGCCGGGGTTTGGCGGCGGCGGCTTGGGCGGCGGCCCGAACCCGAACGTTCGAGGGCAGATCGGTCAAGTCAAGGGTCAGGTCATGGGGTCGACCTCACTGCCCACCGCGACGCAGATGCGCCAGGCCACCGAGATGCGCGAGGATCTGGCGAAGGTGATCGACGAGGTCAACACCGTGATCACGTCGACAATGCCGACCCTCTACAAGCACCTCGGCGCCCAGCCGACGCCGCTCAAGCCGCTACGCGCATTGACGACGACGGCAGGCCAAGAAATGAAGAAATGAAGAAATGAAGGAATGAAGGAATGCGGGAGTGAGGGAGTGCGAATGCGCATTCCCACGTTCCCTCACTCCTTCATTCCGTCATTGTGCCGTTAACTCTGCTGCTCCAGTTACGGCTGCGCAGTGACCTCTCGTCCTGAAGCGCCAATCGGCTGCGCCGTCCCGTAGTAGATGCTGTTGAACAGGAACTTGAACGTGCCGTGTGGCTGGGCGCGGAAGGTGATCTCCGGTCCGAAGAGGAACACTTTGCCTTTGCCGAGGGACGCTTCGGCGACCGCGGTCCCGCCCTCGAGATAGTGCTGACCCCACGCCCACCCCGAGCGAAGGGGTGTCTTCGAATCGAACCAGGCCACCGCTTTCACGCCGGCCATCGAGGCGTTGGGCGCGAGTTGTAGCACGGGGCTGTTGTCGTACATCACATCCACATGCTGCTCGAAGCCGTAGGCGACCGGGTTGGTATTGTCGACGGCGATTCGCAGGATCGAGCCCGGGATGTAGAACTTGGTTTGGGCGAGGCGGCGCTCCTCGCCGTTCGGCTGCATCTCGACGAGGTGATCGCTGACCGGCAGGCCGAGCGCGTGTCCGAGCACGGCGGAGCCGCCGAACGCGACGAGCACGCCACCTTCTTCGGCAAAAC
Source organism: Acidobacteriota bacterium (assembly GCA_020200025.1). Taxonomy (GTDB): domain Bacteria; phylum Acidobacteriota; class Vicinamibacteria; order Vicinamibacterales; family UBA2999; genus JAIVJN01. The sequence continues at coordinate 12,907 of JAIVJN010000064.1, forward strand.
GCTTGAGCTGCGGAAACGTTTCCTTGGGCGTCACGTTTCCGAGCCACGCGCGGAACTCCTCGGGGATGTCCTCGGCGCGGGGACCGCGGTTGCCGCCGAGCGCGGCCATTTGGCTCTCTCGGCTGTTCTCTTCCGGGATGCCACCATCCGGAAACAGCAGCACATCGAACTTCGACTTCAAATTGCCCGCGTTCAGCTCTTGCGGATAGATCAGCTTGAAGTCGAACTCGTACTGCTCGAGCAGCCAGCGCACCCACCCTGATGGCATCGAGCCGCCGTAGCGATCCCACAGGCCGATGCGCGGCGTGGTCAGCTTGTACATCGTGCCGGCTGGCTTCTGCGCGACTGCCGTGAACGACAGGCCCAGATCGTCGGCAGCCTTCTTCAGCACGGCGCCAGTCGACGCCTTCGCCGGGATGAAGATCACGCCTGCGCCGTTCGCGCTCTGGAACGACCGATCGGCCAGGAAGTACGCCTCTTCGTTGGCTTTCAGCAGCCGGTTGACGGCGACGAACGCATCGTTCTGTGCGTGCGAGACCACGTAGCCAACCGCGCCCTGAGCCTCGGTGATCTTGCCGGGTGCAGGCTTCTGGACGCCCGTCAGCTTCTCGAATGGCCCCTCCACGCCGTCGAGGATGCGGTCGAAGTTGACACCCATCTGATAGGCGAGTGTCCACCCGGCATTGTCGTAGGGGGGGATGGGCGGTCCACCCGGATATTGAAAGTCGTTCGGATGGTCCTGGGGTTCGAACATGTCGAGCACGTGCGGCCGAAAGGCCTGCGCCGTCTTGACGACGTACGATCCCGCCGGATACTGCTTGCCGCCGGCGCTGAACGCGGCGGTCGCCCTGTGGACGGTGACGCCCGCCTTGATGAGCGCGTTCATGAACTTCGTGGCGGTGAGGAAGTCCGGCTGATCGGCCGAGAGGATGTAGCCACGCGGATCGCGCCAATCGGCCTTCTTGACGAGCGAGTCGTATTGAGCGATGGGGACCGTGTTGCGCGTCAACCCGCCGGCCGCCATACGCGGGTCGCTACCGTCCGCCTTCGCGGTCTTGGCAATCTCGTCTTTCACCTCCTGCAGACGCCGCGGATACATGGTCCACGTGTCCTTCGATCCCTTCTCGATCGCGTCTTTCCCCATCTTGTAGATGTTGAAGAGGAAGTGCTCCTTGTTGCGCGAGGCCACGTCCAGCACGGCGCGGTTGGCCGTCATCGAGTACTCGATCGACTGCCGGAAATGCCATTTCTGCGGCTCGATCGGAAACGGCAGGTCGGCGCTCGCCA
>JAIVJN010000065.1 GCA_020200025.1 Acidobacteriota bacterium
CTGGTAACGCGACGCCCGCAGCTCCCGACACTCCGCCAGGATCGCCGGGCCGCCGCGGCGGTGGATCGCACCGTCCACGCCTCCCCCGCCCAGCAACGAGCTGTTGGCTGCGTTCACCACGGCATCCACCCGCTGGCCAGTGATGTCGCCCTGCACAAGGGTGATCTCGGCGCCCACTGTTCCTCAGCTCTGCGACCCGGTCCGGTTCCGGTCAGACGGTATCCCAGCGCAGCGACAACCGCGGGCAACGCTTCGTGACACCATCTCCCCGTGACCGACCAGGAGCGCGGTCCGGCTGGTCAGCGGTGTTCGTGGCCCTGATGGCGGCCAGCCGTGATCGGCCTGGTGGTCAGGTCCTGCCGGTGGAGGCGCTGCGGGCACGAGTCACGGCGACGGTGGACGCACTGCCGCTGCGACCGCAGCGGCGAGGTCGGCATTGCGCTGCCCGTGTTGATCCGGGACCTGCATACCAGTATCGCGGCGGGACGGGATGTCGCGGAGCTGCTCGACCTGGCGGTACTGCTGCACTGCAATGCCACTGTGGGATGGCTGCGGGTGGCAGAGGCGTCACTAGAGCAGCGCGAACTGCCGCCGGGCTGGCCTCCCGGGCCGCCGAAGACCGCGATACGCCCGACGCCAGGGGCCCCGCTGTCTATGGTGGTGTGTACGTGCTGGTCATGGCGGGAGCGTCCGATCTCGCGCGGGCCGAGCTGGACTCAGTGAGGGTGCCGACGCGCACCCCGGTGGGGATGCAGCTGGCGGGTGTGCTGGCTCTGTGCCGCTCGTTCCTCGCCGCGGTGGAATCCCGCCCCGATGACGTGGGTGCACCCCTGGAGTACGCAGCGGAGCTGGCGGCGCGCACCGGGGAGATCAACGCTTACGGGCTCCTCATTGGGCTACCGCACACCGGCCGAGGTCGAGGCCGAGCACTACCGTGACAACCAGCCCGTCGAGCAACCGCTCGCGGGACAACTCGCCCTGTAGCAAACCCGGGGCGGTTCAGGCCGAGATCGACCTCGCCGCCACCGTGTTCAACTGCTCAAACTCCACCGCAGCGGAGCCAGCATCCCGATCTGAACCCAACGCCCCAGGGACGCCCCAACGCCCCAGGGACCGACCGGACCCAACCGGGCCGACCCGAACCCCAACCGGCCAATCAAGTCGAACCGGACCGAACATGCCCCATCATCGCGTCCGACTCACCACGCCGACCCAAATTCGGCAACAGGCTCATCCCCGCAACGAGAGCTGCCCGAACGGCGATCAAGCTGCTGGAAAACCTGAACCTCGCCAGCGTGCCCTTCGCTGACGCACCTGATCGTGCCGATAGGACCGAGCTTTGCCGGCGGGTGTGCTGGCACCGCGGCCTCACCGCTGTGTCACCGTCGGGGCGCGGGCGGCGAGCTCGATCGTCGCGCGCATGAACGCAGGCAGGTCATCCGGGCCTCGCGAGGAGACGAGGTTGCCGTCGACGACTACTTCGGCATCCTTCCATTCGGCTCCGGCGTTGCGCAGATCGTCGGCAATCGACGGGGCTGAGGTCGCCGCCCGCCCCTCGATGATGCCTGCCGATGCGGGCACCCAGCCGGCGTGGCAGATGAAGGCGATCGGCTTGCCCTGCTCGTCCAGGGCGCGCACCAGGCGCAGGACGCCTTCGTCCATTCGCAGCTTGTCGGGCCCATAGCCGCCGGCGATCACGATCAGGTCGAGGTCGTCGGCGAGCAGGTCGTCGGCCGCTTGCTCGACGTCGAGCACCTGGCCTTTCTTGCCCTCAACGGTGTCGCCCGCCGTAGAGCCGATGACCTGCACGATCGCTCCGGCCTCCCGCAGCCGGTAGAGCGGGTAGAGCGCCTCGATGTCCTCGAACAGCGGGCCGACCATGACGGCTGCGCGTCGGCCCTCCAGCGGCTTGTCCTCGAAGTGGGTCATGGCGGTTCTCCTCTCGTGCACGGTTCCCCTGACTATGGCCTTTCCCCGTGTGAGCGCCGACGGAACCCTCGTCCGGTCCGCCTGCCGCCGCCGGCGGCCGTTGTGCTACAGCTCCGCTTCTACGCAGGTGACGCCCTCGGAGCCGACCGTCGCACCGTGGGACGTGTCAGGGTCGAGGTCGAGGCGGTCACCGGGGCGCAGCTCGAAGTCACCCTCGTTGGTATGGAAGGTGATGCGGCCGGCCGTGCAGTACAGCCGCTTGTGGTAGATGTGCTCGTGCCATGCGTAGACGGTGTCGGTTCCGTTCGACCACGTCCGCGACGTGTGTCCCTGGTCCCGGAACTGCTTCTCGACGTCTGCCGTCGTCGGCGGATCCGCGCCGTCGAAGGGGGCCCGCTGCGCACCCATCATCTCTCCTCGTCGCGTGCGACGCGGTGCGCTCAAGGCTGGGTTGCTGCTTGGGCGCCACCACTTCCTCCCATTCTCGCAGACCGTCACCGCGCCGTGCGGTCGTCCGGGTTCTCATGGCCGAGTCGTCACGGGTGTATCAGGCACCGCACCCAGCGCTCCTCCTAGCGCGGCGGGGTCCTGGGGGTCTCCGCCGATCCGAGCGCCGGAGGGACGACATGCGAGCCGTGGCGACGCAGCCCGAGCGCCCAGAGGCTCGCCGCGATCGCGCTCACCACGGCGAACACGACCAGTCCGCTCGGCGCTCCTACATCCAACGAACCTGCCACCGAGTAGAGCACCGCGCCAGGCAGCGATCCGGCGGCCGCTGCCACCGTCGTGCGAACCGGTCCGAGGCAGGACGCCCCGGCGACCACCGCGACGGTCTCGGCGAGGAGGGGCACCGGCCGGGTGGCGGCCACGGCCAGCAATCCCCACCGGCGTACGAGAAGGTCGGCCCGGTCCCGCTCCGCCTCCGAGCAGACCGACCGCAGCAGGGGCGGACCGCCGACGCGCCCCAGGCCGTAGCCGGCCAGCGCGCTGCCCATCCCACCCAGCAGCGACAGGGCCGCGCCGATGACGACCCCGAAAAGCGCCCCGTGGACGACCATGACCAGGCTGGACGGAACCGGAAGCACGACGTCTGCCGTCAGCAGCCCGACTCCTGCGACCCCGGCGAGCACCCCACCACCCGGCAGCCACGAAGCGGGGTCCTCGAGCAGCGGCACGGCGAACACCTCGGCCACGAGGAACACGGCCAGGAACGCCAACCAGCACCCGAAGACGAGGAGGAGCCAGCGGGTCACGAGAGCGCGCGCTTGTCGAACGACTCACCCACCGACACGCCCGGGAGCCGTTCGCGGGCCGCTGGCTCGGGTGCGTCGGGTGCGCTGTCGAGCCCATCCGCCGCGAGGCCGTCTGTAGGAGCGGAGGCGGCGAGCGCGAGATCACAGAAGCGGCGCAGGAGCTCGCGCTTGCCGCGCGACAGATCCCGCGTGACCGGCATGTACCTCCGGCTTTCGAGAAGCTCGGCCGCTGTGACCTCCTTGAGGCGGCGCGCGAATGTCCGGACCGCATCCACATCGGAGAGGTCGATGATGGTGCTCATCCGCGGGGCGATCGCGTCGTAGGTCGCAAGGATGTTCGAGTAGACGAACTCCCAGGTCAGCGCCTCGTCGGAGGTGGCGGCTTCCAGCGCGTCGTCGAAGGGAAGGGTGCGCACGCTGCTGAACTGGTCGGTGCCGATCCTGAGTCCTAGGGGTGGGGCCGGAGCGGCATCGCCGGCAAAGGCAATGAAGCGGACGTGGCGGTACCCCGCCTCGTCACCGTGGATTGCGAGTTCAGCCGTGCCGTTGGCGGACGTCGGGAGCACGCTCATCTCCCCGGTGAAGCTCATTCCGGCGTCGTACCATGCGACGAGGACTGACAGCGGCCGCCTCGGAATCTCGCCGTGTTCGCGGGCCTGGATCACCAGTGTGCGCGGCTCGTTCTCGTCCAGATAGACGTTGCCGTCGTTGCAGAACGCAGAGAACTCTTGCTCGGCGAGAAGCACAGTGCGCCCGGCAGGTGTGTCGACACTCAGGGAGAGCGCGCCTTCCATCAATAGGGACGCCACGTCCGGGTGCGCGGAGATGTCGATGTCCACGATTCCGGCACGCGCTTCGTAGGCGGCGCGGTCATAGGCCGAGGACTCGATCCGGGCAATCTCGGTGTTGTTCCCGTCCTTCGTCACGGACACGGTGATGGGGCCGAAATCGGCCTTCTCGACGTCTGTGTCCAGCTCGGGAACGGTGTTCGAGAAATCCAGAGAGAGGATCTTTGCGTCAGGATGGAACTCCGCGGCGGCCCGTCCGGCGCGCGCGGGTCTGCCAAGGGCATTGCGAACGGGAGCCGGACTCTGGGCAAACAGTTGGTGGCCTCCGAGGACGGCTTCGCTGTCGCCGTCGAGCCACACGCCTACCGCGCCTACCACCAAACTGTAGGCCGGGTTGGAGACGGGCTTTCCCTGCTCGTGCAGTCGCTGCAGGTCCGCGAGTGTGGCGGCGGGCTCCAAGAGATTTCTCAGGCCGTTCTGGAAGTATTGAGTGCGATAAGTGGACAGGCGCAGCATCAGCCCTCGGGCACGCGGATTGCGCAGTGCGTCCGCAAGAGGTGCGAGGAGGGGGGACTCTCCGGCGCGCACGATCTCTACGTCCGTTGAGGGGAACACCGCCTGCCACGCTGCGGAGGCACCACCGGCGACGGGGAGCCGGCTGAGGTTCCGGCCGAAGTTCAGCCAGCGCGAGCTCATCCGCCGCCGGGGGCGCGCGTGCAGGTGAGGGCGGCCCGGAATTCCGAGGGAGAGCTCGTCGAAGAAGATCTGCGAGCAAAGCCCGGTCGGGTCGATGTCGACCAGCTTGCCGACCAGCTCCACGGGTGCGTAGAGAAGCGGGTCTCCGTGGTGAGGCGCCGCTGCTCCGCCAGCCGCCCCACCGGTCACATGCGCCCGCTCGAGGGCGCAGACGTGCGTGCCGAAATAGTTCCAGTCTCCGCGCTGCGCGGTGCTGGCGATCATCCGCTGCCGGAAAGAGGCCACCGTCTCGCCGGGCGCAAGCCTCGCGCGCGCGGAGATGCCATCGTAGTGGTCGGGGTCGTTGTTCGACACGATCGGGGTCCCACGACATCGTGCCGTGAAAGTACAGCCGCGGGAACGACAGCACGCTCATGGCTTGTCCCCACGGTCGCTCGCGTGTTCCGCGACGAATGTCTCCGCGGCCGCTATCGAGCTGAGGACGCGCTGACGGACGGTTTCTTCGGTCTCGTTCACGGCGCCGAGGGCGTCGATCTGCGCCCGCGCACCGGCAACCAGCTCCCGATGGCAGTCCCAGCGGTCGCCGGGCAGATCTGGAAAGGCGAGCGAGTAGGGCAGCTCGAACGGGGCTCCGGCGCGCCTGCCGTCGTCCTCGGTGCGCGGCAGCGTGGTGAGGAGATCACCCACGTCCGAGAGCACCAGCATCTCGGCGAACGCCCGAAGGCTGAGACCGGAGCTCGCCGGGTCACGCGTGCGTCGCAGCAGCGCGTGCTGGAGCCAGCTGAGCAGCATCCGGTAATGATGGTTGAAGATCGATGCCCATGCCCCGGCGCGCGGGTGAGTGATCCGTCCTGCGGCGAGATCCGCATCGTCGGCTCCGGAGCCGGCGGAGGTGGTGTTCGGATGAGTCGGAACGTCGAGCGACGGGGTGTCTTCGTCGCTGGCCGGCCAGGCGTCGAAGATGTCGACGAATATGAGGAAATGCGAGCGTGGCATGTTCTCCTCGCCCTCGCCTTGGTTGGCGATATCGGCGAGCAGCGAGAGTGCCTCGTCGCGGTCGCGTACGGTGCGGAGGTACAGTGGCCCGCGTCCGACGTCGGCGCGGTATCGTGCCGGAGGCGCCTGGATGTCGTCCGCGGTGTCGGGACGGAACAGCCCGTCCGGCAGCTTCTGGTCGTCGCTGAAAAGCGTCGTCAGTCGATTGTAGAGAGCACCCACGCGGTTCACGGGCTGGCCGCTGCCCTCGCCGGTCGCGAGGCGGACGACCTCGTCGATGAGGCTGGGATCCACGTCCGGCTCGGCAGGCATTTCAGCGGCGATGTAGCGAGCGAGGGAGACGCGGCAGAGCGGCTCGAGCCGGAAAGGGAAGGGATAGAACTCCGTGCGGAACGGGAAGTCTTCTCGATCGAAGTTCAGCGGACCGCCGATGAGACGGAGCAGGTTCTGAATCGAGGCGAAGTGCGCCATCTCTTCCCGTGCGATCTGGAGGATCTCGCGACGCCAGCGTCCGACGACGGCGGGTCCGTCCTGCGGGAGCGACCAGGCCGCATAGAGGTACTGCACCATCAGCACGTGTTCTATCTCGGCCGCGGTGTGCAGCAGGAAGATCGCCTCGTCGCGAGGAGACATCGGCGGAACGACCTCGAGTGTCAACTGGTCCGCCGTGGCGACCGGCGCTGCCGCGACAGCCATCGGACTCGACGTCACCGGGCCGCCACCGGGGCCACCACGCCGGAACAGCACGTTGACGTGATGTCTCATACAAGGGATTATCCGGCCATCAAACCGTGCAGGCCAGCACCCAATCAGGCGTGTTCGCGTCCTGTCGGCAGCCCGCTCAGAGCGAGGGCCAACCCCGGGCAGCTTCTGGGACGACCACCATGATGGTGGCTCGTTTGGTCTGGGCATCGCGTCCGGTCCGATTGGCCCAGTTCTCAAGCGAGCGCCACCACGGTGGGCATCCGGCTGGGAGATCGGCTTCCGGAATGTCGGCGAGGTCACCGGGTTGCCAGCTACTGCCGTAGGGATGCCACGGCGTGGGCGTGTCGGGATCGATGTGGTCGATGAGTTTGGGCAGGTGGTCGTTCCAGTTCTCGAGCAGCTCGGCGGTGGCTTCCGCCAGGGTCTTCGTCCCCGATCGCGAAGCGCTCTCCGGGTAGGTCGGGTGCCGGAGCGGCGTGTGGTGAAGCTGGCGTCCGACGGTGGACCCGGCATGGGGCCCGGTCGCCGTCCAGGCCTGGAACGCCCGGTTGGCGAGGGCGCCCAGCGTGACGACGGCGGTGACCCGGCTGTCGAGGAGCTGAGCGTCCAGCCACCGGTTGCGGTAGGCGGCTATCGCGGGATCGTCGGCGTGCCGCTGGCCGCCGCCCTGCCCGTAGACGCTGTACAGGAATGTGTTGAGCATGACGTAGCTCGACGTGACACCTACTCGGGCGAGCAACCCCTGGACCCGCTGGCCCGCTTCACCGACCAGGATCCGTCGAGCGATCGACTCGTGCGCGGCGGGGTCCTGCCCGAGGACGAGACGCGGGCGGTGCCGTCCAGGCGGCCTCGGTGGAAGATCGGACCCCATTCGGTGCGGAAGTCGGCTGGCGGGTACACGTCCTCTCCCGGATAGTCACCCACCAGCGTCTGGTACGGCTCGTGGACGTATCCGGTACAGAAGGTGTGCACCATGGCCGGCCCTCCCTGCCCAAGAATGTGGTCAAAGCAGCCGGCACTTGGCACGAACCCGCTTCACCGCTGAGAATGCTGCTATGAGGTCCCCATGTCCACACCCCGGGTCCCGATGCCCGGAGCCGATGACGCGACGGCTCGATGGTCGCCGGGCCGCGGAGCGACGATGACCGTGGAGCATGCGGGTCAGTTCGCGCGGGCCTACCGGGCCGGGGTGACCGAGCAGCTCGAACCGTCGGCGCGCGGCGCTCGCGCGGTCCCGACCGACGCCGTAACCCCACGCGCCGCACCGATGAGGCCGATCGCGCTGCGCGGCGCGGTGATCACCCCGACCGCGGCGTGGACCGACGGCTACGTCGTGGTCGACGGCGGGATCGTCGCCGACGTTCGCCGCGCCAAGCCGGACGGGGTCCGGGTCATCGACAC
>JAIVJN010000488.1 GCA_020200025.1 Acidobacteriota bacterium
CTATGACGCTGGCCGGTTTCTCGTCGAGCGCGGCTCGCAGGAAGTCGATCTGTTTGGATTCCGCTGGAGTTGGGATCCCGCCATCTCAGAGCTAACGAGGCCCTGCCTCAGACCGTCGAGCATGTCGTGCGCTGACCGGAGACAGGGGCGGGTCTGAGGCAGGGCCTCGTTAGAAAAAGAGGAGCCCCGGGAGCAGGCAGGGGTTGCAATCCTGCGCCTACGTAATAGACCCTCTTGGGGTCGGTGGCCACATGGGCCGCGCTCTCCGGGAGCTCCAAGACGATGATACGCAAAAGCGTCGCTGAAATCCTCACTGACCACGTCACCTTCGAATTGGAAGCGATCGACCGCATGTACCTCAACGGCTACGTGCCGTCGCTGCAGACGGGCGGCGGGGTCGTGTACTTCATGAAGCAGCACCTGGGCGCGCGCGTCCCGTCGACCATGATGGTGGCGCCGATGAGTGAGCGGTTCGTCGCCGCCATGGCGCACTTCGCCGAGACCGAAGGTGTCGATCTGGTGACGTTCAAGAAGGGGCAGCGGAAGGATGAGGTCGCACAGGAGTACCTCGCCGCGTTCCAGGGCGACGAAGGCGTGCTCTTCATCGGCAAGGCCCAAGAGAAAGCGAGCGTCTTTCGCACCGAGAAGCGCCGCGACGAGACGGGAAAGACCTATCCCTGGATCTACCGCTCGACGACGCCGGTCAATCACTACTATGTCTACCTCCTCGACCGCGACTTCGGCCCGCTCTTCATCAAGTTCTGCTCCTACTTCCCTTATGCGGTGAAGGTCTGTCTGAATGGGCACGAGTGGCTGAAACGCCAGCTCACCCAGCGCGGCGTGGCCTACGAACCGCTCGACAATGGCATCCGATCCACCGACGACCCCATGCGGGTGCAGCGGATCGCCGACACGCTCGATGCGGCAAAGATCGACGCGGTCTTTCGCAAGTGGCTCCGCCGCCTGCCGCATCCCTTCACGACCGCTCACCGCGCGGCGGGCTATCGCTATCAGCTCTCGATTCTCCAGGCGGAATTCGCCTTGACCCAAGTGCTCGACCGACCGCGCACGGGCCGCGGCTTCTTCGAAGAAGTCATGCGCGAGAATCTCGACGTGGGCCGACCCGATCAGATGCAACTGATCTTCAATCGCCGCGTCACCCGACAAACGCCTGGCCAGTTCCGCACCCGCATCCTGACCGAAGGCGTCGTCCCCTCGCTCCACGTCGATTACAAGAAGTCCCGGGTCAAGCAGTACCACAAAGAGAATCAGGCGCTCCGGACCGAAACCACGATCAACAACACGTACGATTTCGAAATCGGTCGGGCTCTACGCAATCTGCCCGCACTGCGGGAGATCGGCTTTGCCGCCAACCGACGTCTCTTGCGCGTCGAATATCTGAGCCACGACTGCCTGATCGGGGACGACCACCTCGATGCCCTGACCCAACCCGTCGTCGTTGACTCCCAACGCGCCGCCGCCCTCCGCCTCGGCGATCGCCGTGTGCTCGCCCTGATGCAGACGCTCTGCCTCTTCGCGCTTCACCCGAAGGGATTTCGCCATCGCGATGTCCGGTCAGCTGTCGCGCAGCTCCTCGGACGCCCGTGCGACGACTACGGCCCAGGCCAGATGACGTACGACCTGCGTCGGCTGCGCCTGCACGAATTGATCGAACGGGTTCCCCGCACGCATCGTTACCGCATCACCGAGTCCGGCGCGCGACTGGCCGTGCTCTATCTCCGGATTTACGCCCGCGGCTTCCGACCAGCCGCGTCGCTGCCGACCACCGGCAGCCGCCGCGGCTCGCAAGCACTCGAACGCCTCGATGCCGCGCTCACCACATTCCTTCAGGAGGTCCGCCTTGTCGCGTGAAAAACTTGACTCAAGTACTCGGAATTCACCCGGTCAAGGCTTCTAGCATGCCGGCTTTTTTGATGCTTCTCGCATTAGTCGCCCAGACTGGCACAGACGGCTCCATTCTGGGGACGGTGAAGGATC
>JAIVJN010000287.1:0-5614 GCA_020200025.1 Acidobacteriota bacterium
AATCCATGATGAGCTTCACCGCCATGTCCATCTCGGCGTCCGGCATGATCACCACCGGGTTCTTGGCTCCGCCCTGACACTGGGCGCGCTTGCCCGACCGGGCCGCGCGCTCGTAGACATAGCGGGCCACAGGCGACGACCCCACGAACGAGATGGCGCGCACCTGCGGGTGATCGAGCAGCGCGTCGACCGTGTCCTTCCCGCCGTTGACGAGGCTGACGACGCCAGGCGGCAGGCCGAGGCGGTCGATCAAGCCGAACACCTTCTGCATCGTGAGCGGTACCCGCTCCGATGGCTTCAGGATGAAGCAGTTGCCGCAGGCGAGGGCGTAGGGCATGAACCAGAGCGGGATCATCGCCGGGAAGTTGAAGGGGGTGATGGCCGCGACGACCCCCAGTGGCTGGCGGATCATCGTCTCGTCGATGCCGCTGGCGATATCCTCGACGTTGTAGCCCATCGAGAGGGACGGGATCCCGGTCGCGACCTCGACGTTCTCGATGCCGCGTCGCAGCTCGCCGCGCGCTTCGGTCAGCGTCTTGCCGCACTCCATGGTGGTCGTGCGCGCGATGTCATCGAACGATTCTTCGAGCAACTGCTTCAGGCGAAAGAGGTACTGGATCCGCTCGGTTGGCGGCGTGCGCCGCCATCCGGCGAAGGCGGTCACGGCCGCACCGACTGCCTGGTCGACGTCGGCACCACTCGAGAGCGGCACCCGGGCGAGCGTGTCGCCCGTGGCGGGATTACGAACGTCGAGCGTATCGCCCGCCTTGGGCGTGTGCCACCCGCCCCCGACGTAGTTGGAGAGAAGTTCCGCTGCTGTGGTAGACATGACTTGAGCTCGCTAACTAACAGGGTGACGAAGAGGCGTAGTCGGCCTTCTGCCTTCTGACTTCAGCACTTCGGGTTGCGGGGTTCGCCGCAACCTGTTACGTGGTCCTGGTCAATTCGAGAATCGAGAGCGCCAGCACTTTCGTCGCGTCCACGAGATCGTCGACGCCACACCATTCGTCGGGTTGATGTGCCAGATCGAGAATACCCGGTCCGTACGCGACGCAGTCGCGAATGCCGCCGATGCGATCGACGTGCTTGTGATCATACGTGCCCGGGCTGGCGACATGGGTGGCGCGTCGCCCCAGCACCTGCGCGATGTGCCGTTCGAGCGTTCGCACGACCGGCGAGTCGTCTGGGGTCTGCACCGGATGCACGACCATGAGATCCCGTAATCCATAGGTCAGATCTGGGGTCTGGGCCGCCGCCCGCTCCAGCAGCGCCTCGATCTCGGCCCGGGTCGCATCGAAGCCCTCTTCGAGCAGGAAGCGACGGTCGAAGACCGCTCGGCACCGGTCCGCCACGCACGGCGTCTGAATCCCGTCGACCTGTTGCCCTCCCATGACGGCGTTGACGTTGATCGTGGCATGCCGCGCGGCGTCGGGCACGATCGGCATCGCGGTCGTTCGAGCGGCGAGCATCGGTTGCAGCTCGGCGCGGACGCGCTCGAGGATGACGCCCATGTGCTCGATCGCGCTCACGCCCAGAAAGGGCATGCTGCCGTGCGCAACGCGTCCGATCGTCTCGACCTCGAACCAATAGACGCCGCGGTGGCCTGTGCAGATGCGGTCGACATTGAGCGGCTCGGGAATGATCACGTGATCGAGCCGGTCGGCGCTCAGCCGGCGCTGATGCGCGAGCAAGGCCGCGCCGGCAAACCCACCGCTCTCTTCGTCGACGGTGCCGCTGATCTCGACCGAGCCGTTCAAAGGGATGTCCGCGCGCCGGATCGCCTCGGCCGCATAAATCGCCGCCGCAATCCCGCCCTTCATATCGCACGCGCCGCGGCCATACACCCGCCCGTCGCGCACGAGGCCGGCAAACGGATCCACGGTCCACCCGGCGCTGGCCGGCACGACGTCGAAGTGGCCGTTGAGATGCACCGCCGGCCGGTCGCGGCGCCCGCGGCGCAGTCCGACCACGTTGACCCGCGGATGCCGACGCGTGTGCTCGGGCCGGCCCTCGGCGGCGATGAAGTCGACGTCGAATCCGAAGCCCGACAGGCGTTCGCCGATGAGGCGGGCACAGTCCTCGTAGGCGTCGCCTGGAGGGTTCACGGTCGGCACGCGAATCAGCGCCGACGTGAAGTCGACGATTTCATCTCTGAGCGTATCCACGGTCGCGAGCACTCGATCCGCAACCGAAGCTGCCGCGCGCATCGGCGCCATTATCTGCCATTGCCGCCGTTGCGAAAACCGGCATGAACGGGATAAGGTTCGTCCCATGTCCCCGACCGCCACAGCCATGACCGGTGAGCAAATGGTCGATCTCTGCCGCCGCCACACGCTTTACGAGTGGTCTGCGCAGAGCGCCGTCGATCCGATTCCGATGGCGCACGCCAAGGGCATCTACTTCTACACGCCCGAGGGCAAGCGCTTCATCGACTTCAACAGCCAGCTGATGTGCGTCAACATCGGCCATGGCGACGAGCGCGTCATTCGCGCCATTCAGGAGCAGGCGGCGACGCTGGCCTATGCCAATCCCTTCATGGCCACCGAACCGAGGGCGCTGCTCGGCGCCAAGCTCGCCGAAATCACGCCGGGTGACATCGACACGTTCTTCTTCACCAACGGTGGCGCCGAGGCGAACGAGAACGCCATTCGCATCGCCCGGCTCGTCACGGGTCGGCACAAAATTATCGCGCGCTATCGCTCTTATCACGGCGGTACGGCCGGCAGCCTGACTCTCACCGGCGATCCGCGCCGGTGGGCCTCCGAGCCCGGCATCCCCGGCGTCGTCCACGTGCTCGACCCCTATCACGGGGTCCAGCGCGGGTGGGAGCCCGTCGACAGCGCCCTCGACCGCCTCGACGAGACCATCGAGCTCGAGGGGCCGAAGACCATCGCGGCGTTCATCCTCGAGACCGTCAGCGGCACCAACGGCATCCTCGTGCCGCCCGATGGCTACCTGGAAGGGGTGCGCGCTCTCTGCGACAGGCACGGCATCTTGCTCATCTGCGACGAGGTGATGGCGGGGTTTGGGCGAACCGGTCGTTGGTTCGCCGTCGATCACTGGGGTGTCGTGCCCGACCTGCTGACGATGGCGAAAGGGCTGACGAGCGCCTACGTGCAGCTCGGGGCCGTGGGCATGCGACGCCGTCTCGCGGCGCATTTCCAGTCCAACGTGTATTACGGCGGCCTCACCTACAACAGCCACCCGCTCGGGTGCGCGGCCGCATTAGCGACGATCCGGGTCTACGAGGAAGATCGCCTGCTCGACAACGCCCAGCGCATGGGACGGGTGATGTCGGACCTGCTGAAAGGCCTCGCCGACCGCCACCCATCGGTTGGCGCCGTCCGCTCCATCGGCCTCTTCGGCATTGTCGAGCTCGTTAAGAACCTGGAGACGAGGGAACCGATGGCGCCGTTCAATGGCACGTCGCCCGAGATGAAGGCGCTCGGCGCCTTCTTCCGCGAGCACGGGCTCTATACCTTCGTGCGCTGGAACACTACCTTCGTGCGCTGGAACACGTTCTTCACGAACCCGCCGCTGTGCATCACGGAGGCCCAGCTCAGAGAGGCGTTCGACATCATCGATAGGGGGCTCGCGCAGTGTGCGGATCCCGCCGTGGCGGCATGAGTGCTGCACATGGACCTCAAGGATCGATTGCCTTCTTCGTGTTCTTCGTGAGCCTCGTGGCCCTCTTCTCCTCGTTCTCCGGATTCCACGGATACGCCTTGCACATCTTCTGCATCGGGCAGAGGAGGCACTTGGGCTTGCGCGCCACGCAGGTCATCGCGCCAAAGTCCATCAGCGCCTGATTGAAGTCGAAGACGTCGCGCCGTGGCACCAGCGCTTCGGAGAGCGCCCACAGGTGCCGCTTCATGGCGTGGCTCTTCGGCTCGCCGCCGCCCACGAAGATGCGAAACAATACGCGCGCGACGTTGGTGTCGAGGATGGCCGCTCGTTGGCGAAAGGCAAAGCTCCGAATCGCCCCGGCCGTGTAGTCGCCAATGCCTGCGAACGAAAGCAGCGTCTCTTCGTCCACCGGCAGGGCCCCGCCGTACTTGGCGACAGCCTCGCGCGCGATGGAGTGCAGACGTCTGGGGCGGATGTTGTAGCCGAGCGGATACCAGGTCTTCGTCACATCGTCCAGGGCCGCCGACGCCAGCGCTTCGAACGACGGATACTTGTCCAGCCACTCGTGATACTTCGGCAGAACGCGATGCACTTGCGTCTGCTGCAGCATGATCTCGGACACGAGAATGTGGTACGGGTCCGCGGTCTTGCGCCACGGCAAGTCGCGCCCATGCTGCCGATACCAGAGGAGGAGCGTGCGGCGAAAGCGCCGACGGACCGGGGGCAGGGGCAGGGGCAAGGCAGGCGACGACGCTTTTAACACGTGTGTTTGTTGGTGTGAGTGCGATGCCCTTCGTGTTGCTCTTTCTCAGCCTATAATCGCGTCAGCGTGACAATCTATACGAAAACCGGCGATACAGGCGAAACGAGCCTCTTCGACGGCACGCGCGTGAAGAAGACGGATCCTCGTGTGGCCGCGTACGGGGACATCGACGAGCTGCACGCCTGTCTCGGCCTGGCGCGCGCAAGCGGCGTCGACGATGACATGACGGCGCGGCTGACGGGAGTGCAGCGTGATCTCTTCGCGCTCGGCGCGCAACTGGCCGATCCGAGACACAAGATCGCGGATCGGGTGACCAAGGTCATCGTCGACGATGCGCACGTCGCCCGTCTCGAAGCCTGGATTGATGCGCTCGAGGCGGAACTGTCTCCGCTCCGCCGCTTCATCTTGGCAGGAGGATCGACGGCCGGCGCCGCCTTGCACCTGGCACGCACGATGTGCCGCCGAGCCGAGCGCAGCGTGCTCAATCTGGGTGCCGACGCCGTGGATCCGATCATCGTCATTTACCTCAATCGCCTCTCCGACTTGCTCTTCGTGATGGCTCGCGCCGTGAATCATCGCGCCGGCGTGCCCGAGACAGAGTGGTGAGCCGCGCCGGACAGGTGCCGCTCCATGGTGCCTATGAGGCGTGTCTGCGCCTCGCGTGCGATCACTACGAAAACTTCCCCGTCGCATCCCGTCTGCTTCCCCGACACCTGCGCCCTCACGTCGCCGCCATCTACGCCTTCGCCCGCGTGGCCGACGATGTCGCCGACGAGCCGGGACGGACGCCCGACGAACGCTTGCGAATCTTGGCCGAGTGGCGGGCGCACCTGCACGATCGCACGCGGTGCACTTCGGCCAGGCCCGACACCCTGCGGACCGTCGAGGTCTTCACCGCCCTTCACGAGACGATCGCACACTTCGATCTCCCGATCGTGCTGCTCGATGATCTGCTGAGCGCCTTCGTGCAGGATGTCACCACCGCGCGCTACGAGAGCTGGGCAGACGTGCTCGACTACTGTCGGCGTTCGGCCAATCCCGTTGGCCGTCTCGTCCTTCGTCTGACCCGGCAGGCCACGCCCGACCGAGAGTGCGCAGCCGACGCCATCTGCACGGCGCTTCAATTGACGAACTTTTGGCAGGACCTGGCCATCGACTGGCAACGCGGCCGCTTGTATCTGCCCGCCGACGAGTGGCAGTCACGCGGTGCGGACGTGCGTGATC
>JAIVJN010000287.1:5650-13407 GCA_020200025.1 Acidobacteriota bacterium
CACCTGGGCCCTCTTCGATCGCGGCCGGCCTCTCTGCGACGCGGTGTCGGGCCGACTGCGCTATGAGTTGCGCGCCACGTGGTTGGGCGGCACGCGCATCTTGCGCGCGCTCGAACGCCTCGATTTCGACGTGTTCACCGACCGGCCGACCGTGACGACTCGCGACAAGCTGGCGGTGGCGGCGGGTACGCTCATGTGGCGTTGAGGTCTGCGTCTGCCGGCTCGAGGCTCGAGGCTCGAGAACGCAGAGGACCACGGTAGAGTCCAGCGTGCCGTATGCCGCCTGTCGTTAGCCGGTAGCCGGTAGCCGGTAGCCGGTAGCCGTGTGCCGACAAGAGGTGCCCAAAAAACCCGTGCCGCGCAACACATCGTTCTCGTACGCCTTTCTCATCCTGCCCGCGCCCCAGCGGCACGCCATCGTCGCGCTGTGGGACTTCTGCCGGGCGGTCGACGATACCGTTGACGAGGCGATGCCCGGCGGTAGCGGACCGCTGACGCCCGACGTGCGGGCGAGGGCGGCCGCGGAGCTCCAGGACTGGCGCGCCGAGATCGCGCGCTGCTTCGAAGGCGGAACCCCGGCGACGCCGCAGGGGCGGCGATTGGCGCCGTTCGTCGCGCAGTTTGCGCTGCCACGCGCGCCGTTCGAGGATCTGGTCGACGGCGTGGAGATGGATCTCGATCGCCATCGCTACGAGACCTTCGCCGAGCTGTCGGAGTACTGCCGGCGCGTTGCGTCGGCTGTCGGCCTCATCTGCATCGAGATCTTCGGGTGCCGTACGAGGGCGGCGCGCGAATACGCCGTCAACCTTGGCCTGGCGCTACAGCTCACCAACATCGTGCGCGACGTCGGCAGCGATTTGGCCCGAGGCCGCGTTTATCTGCCGCAGGAGGAGATGAGCCGTTACGGCGTCAGCGACCGCGACTTGGCCGCCGGCCGCGTGACGCCGGCGGTGAGCGGCCTCCTCGCTTTTCAGTGCGCTCGCGCGCGCGAGTACTTTTCGCGCGCCTGGCGCGGGCTGCCGCGCGACGAGACGTCGCGGCTGACGGCGGCCGAGATCATGGGCGCGATCTATTTCGCAATCCTTCAGGAGATCGAGCGTCGCGGCTACGATGTGTTCTCCAGCCGCGTGCGGGTGTCACGGGCGCGACGTGCGTGGATCGCGCTGCGTACATGGGCGCGAACGCTCGTTCCATGGCGACGAGCGCATTGAGCACGCGTGCACGTCGGACTCCCAAGCCCGCATGACCCCAGACGTCATCGTCATTGGCGGGGGCTTTGCCGGACTGAGCGCCGCCACCGCGCTAGTTGCCGCGGGCGCACGCGTGTGTGTGCTCGAGGCGCGGCCGTCGCTCGGGGGGCGCGCGGCGTCGTTTCGCGACCCGGCGACACGCGAGTGGGTGGACAACGGTCAGCACATCCTGCTCGGTTGCTATACCGAGACGCTGCGTTTTCTCGACCGCATCGGCACGACACAGGCGCTCAGCCGGCCCAGCGGGCTGAGCGTCGCGATCGTCGATCGAGCGGGCCAAACGTCGACGCTGGCCTTGCCGCCCCTGCCGGCGCCGCTGCATCTGGCGGCGGGCGTGTTGGCCTGGGATGCGCTGACGTGGCGCGAGCGGCTTTCTGTCGTCCGGCTGGGAGGCCCGCTGCGCAACGCTCGGCGCCAGTTGCGTAATGGCGAGCCGATCGCGCCCGACGCGGCACACGAAAGCGTCCGTTCGTGGCTCGAACGACACGCGCAGGCGCCGCGACTCATCGAGCTACTGTGGGAGCCACTCGCCGTCGCCGCCCTCAATCAATCGGTCGAGACCGCCGCGGCGTCGCACTTCGTGGCGGTGCTGGCACGCATGTTTGCCTTGGATGCCGAGGCGGCCACGCTGCTCTTGCCCGCCGTGCCTCTCGACAATCTGTATGCCGTGCCGGCACGGCGCTGGCTCGAGGCGCGCGGTTCAGCCGTTTGTACGAACGCGCCCGCCCGAATTGTCGTCGCCGACGGTGGAGCGCTCGTAGGCGTGCGGATCCGCGACGAGACGATCGCTGCCCGCGCGGTGGTTGTGGCCGTGCCCTGGTTTGTTCTGCCGAGTCTGTTCAATCGGCCACCTCCGGAGCTCTCCGGCGTCCTGAGCTCGGCGGCAGCGACGGCAGGTTGCCCCATCGTCACCGTGAATCTGTGGCTCGATCGGGTGGTCGTGCCGGGCCCGCTCGTCGGCCTGCCCTCTCGGACCTTCCAGTGGGTCTTCGACAAGCGGCGCGTCTTCGTCCGCGCCGCCGCCCATCTGTCGCTCGTCTCGAGCGGTGCCGACGCCATCGTTGGTCTGACCAACGATCAGCTCGTCGCCATCGCCCTGGGTGAGCTGCGGACGGCATTCCCCGCCGCGCGAAGCGCGACGCTCCTTCGTGCGACCGCGGTCCGCGAGCGGCACGCCACGTTTTCGCTCGCGCCGGGCGCACCCGATCGCCCGCAGACGCGTACGGCCGTCCAGGGGTTGCTGCTCGCGGGTGACTGGATCGACACGGGTCTCCCCGCTACCATTGAGAGCGCGGTCGTCTCTGGACATTGGGCGGCGGCAGCGGCGGCGCGTTTGTGAATGGCGGGCATAGAAGGTTTGTGAATCTCGCGAGTTACGGCTGACGCCCAACTGCCGATACCAGAGTTCCGTCCGCCTGCCGCCTGCCGCCTGCCGACAAGGAGTGCAGAGCTTTCCTCATGAACCGAGTGATTGCGCACTACCAGGAGCTGGCGCTCAAGGGCAAGAATCGGCCCTGGTTTCTCCGCCGCCTGGTTCGCAACGTGCGAGCCGCGCTCGCCGGCCTCGACATCGGGGACGTGCGCACGCCGATGGGGCGCCTCGAGATCGTGCTGCGCTCCGATGCGGCGTGGAATGAGGTGAGCGAACGCCTCGCGCGGGTGTTCGGCGTGGCGAACTTCGCCATGGCCGGCCGAACCACGCTCGATGTGCAGGCGATGGGCGATGCCATCCTGCGCGATCTGCCGACCGAGCAGGTGGCCAGCTTTCGCATGGCGGTGCGCCGCGCGGACAAACGCTTTCCCATCCCATCGCCCGATGTGGAGCGCGCGCTCGGCACCCGCGTCGTGGGTGCGCGTGGGTGGAAAGTCGATCTGGATCGTCCGGCCATGGTGATCGGCGTCGAGATCCTGCCCGGTGAGGCGTTTTATCATTTCGGGAAGATTCGTGGATCGGGCGGGTTGCCAACCGGCACGGCGGGGCGCGTCGCCGTCCTTCTCTCGGGCGGCATCGACTCACCCGTTGCGGCGTGGCGCATGATGAGGCGCGGCTCGGTGGCCACGCTCGTCCACTTTCACAGCTATCCCTTTCTGAGCCGCACGTCGCAAGAAAAAGTGCGCGAGCTCGCGCGGGTGCTGACGCGGTATCAATTACATACCCGCCTGCATCTGGTGCCGTTCGGCGAGCTTCAGCGCGAGATTACCGTCAGCATTCCGGGTTCGCTACGCGTCGTCGTCTATCGCCGGATGATGGTGAGGATCGCCGAGCGCATCGCGCGACGAGCTCATGCCCAAGCGCTCGTGACGGGTGATGTCATCGGCCAGGTCGCTTCGCAGACGCTGGAGAACATCGCCGTCATCGAGGCGGCGGCGTCGATCCCGATCTTCCGGCCTCTGATTGGCATGGACAAGGAGGAGATCATCGCCGATGCCCGGCGGCTCGGCACCTATGCCATCTCAATCGTGCCTGACGAGGATTGCTGCACGCTCTTTACGCCTCGTCACCCGGCCACCCAGGCGCGATCCGGTGAGATCGAAGAGGCCGAGCGGTCGCTCGCCGTCGCCGAGCTCGTCGAGCGAGCGCTCGCAGAAACCGCGGTGGAACGCTTCGACTTCCCGGTAGTACCATCCGCGATTGCGGTGGGGCCGCATTGACGCGTCACGCCGCCCCCAAAACCAGACCTTCTCAGCAGGCTTCGCCATGACATTCACCTCTTCGAAAGAGCTGACCGATGCCATCAAGCCGGTGGCCACCGTGCTCACCGACCGGGTCACGGTCTCCGGTTCGCTGTCGACCGACCTCATCGACCGTCTGGCACATACGGCCGCGTTCGGCGCCGACGCCGAGGTCAAGGGCACGGCGCGCTGGGTGCTGCAGCACCTGGCGGCGGCTGCGGGCATCCGCCTCGCGTCCATCCACGACCTCTACATCGCCATGGGACGGGGCGAGGCGGGTGGCTTCACCGTGCCGGCCATCAACGTGCGGGCGATGGCGTATGACACCGGAAGAGCGGTGTTCCGCGCCGCCAAGCAGCTCGATGCGGGCGCGTTCATCCTCGAGATCGCCCGATCCGAGATCGGCTATACAGAACAGCGTCCGCACGAGTACGCCGCGGTGATGATGGCGGCCGCCCTGCGCGAGCGTTTCGCGGGCCCGATCTTCCTGCAGGGGGATCATGTCCAGGTCAATGCCAAGAAGTTTGCGGGTGCCGATCGCGACACCGAGCTCGAAACCTTGCGCGGCTTGATTCGCGAGGAGATTGCCGCCGGCTTCTACAATCTCGACATCGACACCTCGACGCTGGTCGATCTCGACAAGGCCACGATCGACGAGCAGCAGGCGGTGAACTGCGCGTTAGCCGCCGACTTCACCGCCTTCATCCGCCACCACGAGCCCGCCGATGTGACGATCTCGGTCGGGGGCGAGATCGGGGAGGTTGGCGGTAAGAATTCGGATGTGCATGAGCTGCGCGCGTTCATGAAGGGCTACCAGGCGGCGCTCGCGGCAAAGGGCGCGGCGCTGACCGGCATCAGCAAGATCAGCGTGCAAACCGGCACGGCACACGGCGGGTTCGTCGGCGCTGACGGCAAAGTCCGCACCGACATCAAGATCGATCTCGAGACCCTCCGCGAGCTGTCGCGTGTCGCCCGCGATGAATACGGATTGGCGGGCGCGGTGCAACACGGCGCCTCGACGCTGCCCGCCGACGCGTTCGACGCGTTTCCGGAAGCCGGCGCATGCGAGATTCATCTCGCCACGAATTTTCAGAACATGGTGTACGACCACCCGCGACTGCCGGCTGCCCTTCGCGACGAGATGTATGCGTGGGTCCGTGCGCATGCGCAGGAAGAGCGGAAGCCGAAGGATACGGAAGAGCAGTTCATCTACAAGGCGCGCAAGAAAGCGATTGGCCCGTTCAAGCGGCAGATCTGGGAGCTACCCGAAGACATTCGCGCGGCGCTCGGGCAGGCGCTCGAAGATCAGTTCACCTTTCTCATGACCAAGCTGCGCGTCGGCGGCACGGCGTCGGTCGTGCAGCGGTTCGTGACCGCGGCCGACACCATACCGACACGCGAGACGGCGGTGCTCGCGGCCGGCGGCAAGATCACGGCGGCAGAGCAGAAGGCGGAGGGGCTGGCAGATTAGTCGGCGTGGACGAACGAGCCTCCATATCAGTGCTCGACCCGAGGGTGCGTCCTCCCTGTCGACGAGGACGGCTCCGTGCCGCGCCGCGCCGGCTCATCGGTCGCTCGCCAGGGCGTCGTTGCGGACGAACAAGGCGAGGGCCACGCCCGACCAGCGTCCATCTCCGCTGGGGCTTCCCCTCGCTTCGCCGCCCATCGGCATGATCTCCACGAGCGTGGCTTGTCGGCGGAACCGGGTGACGATATGGTCCCGGACGATCGCTGCGCGATGGGTCGACCTGGCAAAGGCCGGGTCGCCCTCGGCGCCTGTGGCATAGCCTTCGATCATGAGCGGGCTGTTGCGTGGATACCGGACGAAGTCCGCCATCGCCGAATCGAGACGCTGCCGGCCGGCTTCCGTCAGTTGCTCGGTGCCATCGGAGCCGGTTGTAAAGAGCCCATCTGCGTCGAGCCAGATTCGCAGAGCCGTCCGATCATCTCCTTCGAGCGCGCCGTCGAGATAGGCCTCCCGTGAGATCGCGCCAAGGTCGTAAAACCCTCGATCGCGAAAGAAGCCGCGAAACAGGAAGTTGCGCTTGAGCGCCTCGGTGCTTTCGCTGAGGTTGACCGCGACATCCTGTGCATGCGCCAAGGTGTTGCGCAGCGTTTCGATCACTTGTTGCGCGTTGCCGTCTGGCGCGGCCAACCCACTCATCAGGGTTCGCCCGTGCTCCGCGGCTTCCCGCAGGCTTTTCATGGTCTGTTCCGCTTCCTGACCGATGCCGGTCATGCGCCGATACAGCGTGTCGTCGGTCACGAGCTGGCCGACCGTGCCACGCCCGGCCTTGACGCCCTCGACGATGGCCTTGGCATCGGCGAGCACCCCGCGCATGTCCTCGACAGCGCGCGTGCTGGTGGCCGCCATGGCGCCAATCTTGTCGTTGGTGTTGCCGATTAAGCCGTCGGTCGTCGCGACGAGGCCGTTGAGCGCCACGACGGTTTCCGATAGATCGTTCTTGAGGTCGATGATCTCGCGCGTCACCGTGCGGAACGTCTCGCGCCCCTCCTGGATGAGATCGGCGAACTCGACGGGATCCCTCCCCGGAATGGCGCCGCCCTGGGGTACCACGAGCGCAGCATCGGACCCTGGCGAGATCTGGATGAACGTGCTGCCCACGAGCCCGTCCGTCTGCACCGAGCCGACCGAATCGGTGCGGATCAATTGCCGGACGTCCTCGCGGACGCGCATGCGGACGTCAAACCTCTGGGACGGGCGCGATGGAATGGTGATCTCGACGACCTCGCCCGCATCGAGGCCGGCCAGCCGCACGGCACTGCCGATCTGAAGCCCCGTCACCTTGCCGAAGGTGGTGTGAAGCTCGAACTGGTCGGCGAAGAGCAGCCGGCGGTCGCCGATGAGAAACAGGCCGCCGGCGAAGAGGAGAAACCCGCCGACCAGAAACGCGCCGATGACAACCGAACGTGAACGACCCATTCGTGCACTCCCCGGACAGGTGCGACGCCGACGACATAGCCGGTCTGCTAGCCCGCTCCAACAGACCTCATGAATTCGCGCACCAGTGCATGTTCGCTGTCTTCGAGCTCGTCGGCAGCTCCCGAAGCCAACACTCGTCCGTCGTGCAGGAAGACGAGCTGATCCCCGAGTGTACGGGCGCTGGGAATATTGTGCGTCACGACCACCAATGTGGTGCCCGCGTGCCGCTTGAGCTGCAGCAGCAGCGCATCGATCTCGGCGGCGGTCACCGGGTCGAGGCCGGCGCTCGGCTCGTCGGCTAGCAGGATCGGCGGGCTGAGGGCCATCGCGCGCGCCAGTCCGGCGCGTTTGCGCATGCCGCCGGAGAGATCGGCCGGCATCTTGTCGTACTCCCGTTCCAGGCCGACCTGTTCCAGGAGTGTCCGGACGCGTGCGCTGATCTCGTCTGCGGCCAGGTCCGTGTGACGCTCCATGGGGAACGCCACGTTCTGCCCGACGGAGATCGAATCGAAGAGCGCCGCGTTCTGAAAGAGAAAGCCCACCTTCTGCCGGACGCGCGAGAGCTCGGCGCTCGAGAGGGCGGTAATGTCTTCGCCGTTCACCAGTACCTCGCCTTCATCCGGTGTGATCAAACCGATGATGTGCTTGAGCGTCACACTCTTGCCGGTACCGCTGCGGCCAAGCAGGCAGAACCCGGACCCGGCTGGAATCCTCAGATCCACCCCGTCCAGGACACGGCGGTCCTCGAAACTCTTGGTCACGTTGCGAAGCTCGACGGCCGGAGCGGCGTCCACGACCAACGTCAGGCCGGAAAGAGAAAGAAGATGATGCGCACCAGTAGCACGTTGGCGATGATGAGCAGGATCGAGCTGATGACGACGCTGTTGGTG
>JAIVJN010000250.1 GCA_020200025.1 Acidobacteriota bacterium
GCTAAACACTTTCTAAGGGTGACATCTTACGAGTTGAAGCAAGTTTTTCAGGCGACAAGGGCGGCCTCCTCGTGGAGTTTCTGAATTTCAGTGTCGAGCTGATCGAGAACGACGCGAAGCGAGCGGGGCAACGCATCGTCGTCGGGGAGCAGCGCAGCCCAGTTGGGACGGAGGATACGGAGATAGAGCTTGGCATAGAAGAAGGCGACTTTGACGCCGTAGCTGGTGACGGTATAGCGATGCGTCTTGGGGATGCGATGAATGAGTCCCTTGAGGCGCAGCCGTCGAAGATCGTAGGTCATCTGGGCGCGGCTGTAGGGGTGACCGAGGAGCGCTTCAACAGAGGGGCGCAGATCATGATTGCGAAATCCACGCGGCAGATGGGTGAACGCGCAGAGCGCCTGGAAGAGCGCCATGACCCGCGGGTCGGCGAAGCGCAGCGCGGAGACGCGTTGGCCGTTCTCCACCGTGGGGCGCTGCAGCCGGTCGAGGGCGTCTTGGGTCAGGACGCAGTGGTGGCTGACGCGTTCGACTTCGAGGAGTTTGCGATTGACTTGGTGTCCGAGCTCGCGCAGGTGTGACAGGTTGTCGACGGCTTTTCGAACGTAAAAGTCCATCGGGTTGTTAATCGTGGTTTCGGTGCGGAGGGCGTGCTGCTCCTTGAAGTATTGCTTCACGTGCGACGACTTGTACTCGACATGGAGGCTTGGCTGGACACCGTCAGTGATGACCCGCGTCCGATAGCCGAAGGCAGGTGGCGGGGTGGCGCGCGTGAGACGTACGGGAAACAACAGTCGGACGCGGTCGGGCCGGCCCAGATCAAGATTCTCGCGGATGACGGCTTCGAAGAAGTGCCGACCCTGCACCGGCCGATCGAAGACTTGGGTCAGACTGACTTCGAGTTGACAGATCGCGAGGCGGTGGTCGTAGCCGGCCGCGCGTTCGGCGGGCGTCATCGGCCATGGCAGCCGACGCGACCAGCGGTCGAAGAACGCCTGCACGTCGGCGGGCCCCAGCGCATCGCAGGCCGCTTGGAGGGCGCCGGCGTCGGCACAGGATAAGAAGCCGTTGTCGAGGCTGTCGAAGCGAATGCGATCGCGGCGGAGACGTTGCTTCACCCACTCGTGGCCGTTGAGACAGAGCTTCACGGGATACGGCAGGTAGGTTCCGATCTTGAGGAACGCGGGGCCCCAGTCACGATCCTGGACATAGAAGTAGTAGTGGTTCACGGCGACCGACTGGCGCGAGAAATCGAAGACCGGCGTGTGGCCCTGGCCCTGGCGCTTGTGCGCTTTGAACGACCGCATTTTTTCCTGCGCCACGCCGATCAGAACGACGGCTTCACGGGCGGTACACCGCGTCCGGTAGGGCCCGACGAATTCGTCCTTACTTTCGCCACGGTCGAACTCGACGAGCGGAATGTGCCCGTCATCGGCAAATTGCTTCACGGCAGCGACCAAGCGATCGTGGCGCGGCTTCAGCAGCGCGGGCGACGGCACCGGATGCCCGAGATAGTCGTGGAGGAAGTAGCACAAGCCGCCAGACGTTTGGAGCTTGGGCATGTAGGCGTGGAGATAAATCCGGTCGATGCAGCGAACTTCGAGCGAGACGTGGTGACGGATAATGTCGGCGATGTTGGGCGTCATCAGAACCTCCTGGCAGAGATTCCGGTGATGGTACTTCCCACGGAAGACACCGGTCATCCGATCGGTCCCAACATCGTCTTTTGCCCCAACGGCCGCGCAGCGGCCGTCATCCGAAGGTTCGCCGGAGCCACGAAGGAGCCGAGGGCTTTCGATCGTTCTCATACGTTTCAACGGCGCCCAGGTCTTGCTTGGCGGTTTGAGGCGAAGCTTCGCTGGCAGCCCGTGGTGAAAGCCCCGGCGAGCACCGAGACCGGTGAGACGCCCCGCTGGCAAGGCACGACGACTGAGAATATGCGGTCATATTTGAAGGAGGAGCAACGCAGTCCGCGGGGATGGATCACCGGTCGAATG
>JAIVJN010000288.1 GCA_020200025.1 Acidobacteriota bacterium
GCGCGCCACCTGGCCCTCGATGGTGCTGGCCCGGTGCTCGGGCGCGGCGCCGACCGGTTGGCCGCTCTTCCCTTTCGAGTGTCGGGCAATCCCGTCTCGCACTTCCCAGGTCAAATTGAGGCCCTGCCGATCGTTCTCGAGGACATCCACGATGCGCAGGCTCTGCTCGTAATGGTTGAAGCCCCCTGGCACGAGCGCGCTCAGCACGCGTTCGCCGGCGTGGCCGAACGGGGTGTGCCCGAGATCGTGCCCGAGCGCGATGGCCTCGGTGAGCTCCTCATGCAGGTGCAACACTTTGGCGATCGTCCGGGCGATCTGCGACACTTCCAAGGTGTGGGTGAGCCGGGTTCGGTAATGATCGCCAGCGGGCGAGAAGAAGACCTGCGTCTTGTGCTTGAGTCGGCGAAACGCCTTCGTATGGATGATGCGGTCGCGATCGCGCTGGTAGGCGGGCCGGATGGGATCCTCCGACTCGTGCCGCGCGCGCCCGCGGCTGGTCGCGCTCGTCGCCGCGGCCGGTGAGAGGATCTCGCGCTCCCGCTGTTCGAGCTGTTCGCGAATCGTCATGATAGGCAACCGGGTTGACCTCGGTATGTTGACATAAGGTCAACCCGGTTGCTTCGAACCGTGACACCCAACCGGGTTGCTCTCGAGTCACATGAGAGCAACCCGGTTGGATATATCTTCGTGTCTTCCCGTCGTTCTAAGAACGCAGCTCGTCGAGAAAACTGGTCCCATGGGCAAGCGCCCCCACGCCGAAGACCTCGGCCAAGGTCTGTCCCACATCGGCGAACGTGGACCGCGTGCCGAGATCCATACCAGGCGTGACCTTCCCTCCCGCCACCAGCAGCGGCACGTACTCTCTCGAATGATCGGTGCTCGGCGTGCTGGGGTCGTTGCCGTGATCGGCCGTCACGATCAGGAGATCGTCCGGCGCGAGCGCGGCGAGCACTCGCCCGAGGCGCAGGTCGCACCGCTCGAGGTTCGCCGCGTAGCCGGCGATGTCGTTTCGATGGCCGTACTGGGTGTCGAAATCGACGAGGTTCGCCAAGATGAATCCCGTGGACTGCTGCGCCATCGCCTCCTCCACCCGCGTCATCCCCGCGTCATCGTCCACCGTTGTGACGGCGGTGCCCGTCGATCTCCCGGCGAACAGGTCCTTGATCTTTCCGATCGAGGTGACCGGCACCGCGGCGACGTCGAGCCGGTCGAGAAGGGTTTCTGCCGTGGGTGGCATCGCGTAATCGTGACGATTGGCCGTCCGCACAAACGACCCCGGTTCGCCGATGAAAGGTCGAGCAATGACCCGGCCGAGTCCAAGACCCTCGACCGCCACCTCGTAGGCGACCTCGCACCACCCGTAGAGCGTGTCGAGGGCAACCACGTGCTCGTGCGCCGCAATCTGGAACACGCTATCGGCCGACGTGTAGACGATGGGCGCCCCGGTCCGCATGTGCTCGACGCCCAAGCGCTCGATCACCTCTGTGCCGGATGCCACGACGTTGCCGAGAGACGGTCGCCCGATGCGCTGCTCGAAGGTGGCGATCACGTCGACGGGGAATCCCGTGGGAAATGTTGGGAACGGGCGCTCGAGGACGACCCCCATGAGCTCCCAATGGCCGGTCACCGAATCCTTTCCCGGAGAGCGCTCGGCCATACGGCCGTACGCGCCCTGAACGGCCAGCGCCGTCAGCGAGCTCGACAGCGGCACCAGCCGCGATAAGCCGAGCGATGCCAGCACGGGAACGTGAAGCCGCCCGGCCGCCGCAACGTGGCCGAGCGTGTCGCTGCCGCTATCGCCGTAGGCGTGGGCGTCGGGCAACGCACCGATGCCGACGCTGTCGAGCACGATGACAATGGCGCGCGTGAACACGGCGGGCACTGGGAGGAGGCTCGAAGGCCTGCAGGCTTGAAGGCTCGGAGCCCAAGCCTTTTGGGTCTTCAGGCCGTCAAGCCTTCAATCTCTCACGGATGATGCGAGGAGAAGTAATTCGGTACGCTGCGCGGTGTCTTGATCGTCGCGATGGCGTGCTTGAAGATGAGATGATCCTGGCCGTTGTGCTCGACGATGAGCGCGAACCGATCGAAGTTCTTGATCCGGGCTTCGACGTCGCGTCCATCGAGCAGATGGATCGTGACCGGCAGCTTTTCCCGCCGCGCATAGTTGAGAAAGACGTCCTGGATATTCGGCGCGCCAGTCTTGGTCTCAGGCATGGGCGGCAGGTCCCCCGTCTGGCAACAGGCCTTGCTCCGCCAGCCACGACAACACGCTGGCTTGCACATCCGGCGACTCGCCGGGGCCCGCAAACCACATTAGATTAGGCTCTTTACGGAACCAGATCAACTGGCGTCGGGCGTAGCGCCGGTTCTCTTGCACGATGAGCGCACGCGTCGCCGCGAGATCGCGGACGCCGCGCAGATAGTCGAGAACCTGCCGATAGACGAGACCGGTGAACGGGCGCGCATCCGGCGGCACGCCGCGCGCCAGCGCGCCGCGTACTTCGTCGAGCAGCCCCGCCGCGAACTGAGCATCCACACGGCGCGCCAGCCGCTCGGCCAGTGCCGGACGCGGCAGCGTCACGGCGATGGCGACGACCGTCACGTCCGGTCCGAGCGGCGAGACCGTGCGCGCGAAATGTTCGGTCAGCGGTCGGCCCGTCTGAAAGAAGACCTCGAGAGCGCGCACCAGGCGCTTACGATCGCGAGGCTCGATTCTCGCCGCCGAGGGAACGTCCACACGCTTGACCATGCGCCACAAGAAATCCACGCCGCGACGGTCGGCGATCCGATTGAGACGCTCGCGAAGCACGTCATCCTTCCCTGGGCCGGGAAACAACCCGCGCGTCAGCGCCCGGAAGTAAAAGCCAGTCCCGCCGACCACAATCGGCACGCGCCCGCGCGCCAGGATGTCGCGGACAACTGCCGCCGCATCCCGTCCGTACGCCGCTGCAGTGTACCCGTTGGTCGGATCGACGATGTCGACGAGGTGGTGAGGAATCCCGCGGCGCTCTGCAATCGGCACCTTATCGGTGCCGATATCGAGCCCGCGATACACGGCCGTCGAATCACAATTGATGATCTCGCCGTTTATCCGCTCCGCCACGGCGAGTCCGAGAGCGCTCTTGCCGCGTCTGGATACTCGGTTGGGAGCGGCTCGGTGGGGTTGGATCCGGACAGGGCGTTGAAGGCGGAGCTATTGAACGAGGTGACATCGGACGGGCGGAAGACCGTCAGGTCGGTGATGCGCCCGTCTTTGTGCACGTTGAACTGCAGCACGACGCGCCCGCGCATCGTCATCGCCGACATCGGAATGAACCAGTTGCGGCGGACCTGAGCAATGAAGCGTCGGATCCAGGGGCCGAACTCGACACCCTTGGTGTCGAATTGCAAGGGGCCGAGATCCTGCACCGCGCCCGCTTGGTTGTTGAACGACTCCTTGTCGACGTACTTCTGCAGGTTCTTGAGCGCCTCACCGAGCGAGCCGCCGGCTGGCGGCTGCGGAGGCTGAGGTCGCGGAGCCGTAGCTGCCAGTGGCTCCGGGGTAGGGTCGGGTGGCCGTTCTGACGATTCGGCGCTCGGCACTTCAGGCGCAGGTTCAGGCGACGGCCCGCGGCCGCGGGCGCGCAGATCCGGCGCCGCTTCGACACGCTCCGAGGAGTTGCCTCGGGCCGATGGCAACGGGTTGCGCACCACGGGAGGACGTTCCGGCGCACGGGTAACGCGACTCTTGTCGGACGCGTCGGCTCGAGGCCGGGGACGAGCCGCTTCGAAGTCCGCTCGCGGCTGGACGAACACGAACTCTGGCGGCTTGTGAACCTTCGGCTCGGGACGCACGTCGGCTTCGTTCGCCGGTTCGGCCGGAAACAGATTCATCCGCGGTGCCAGCAACAGCACGGCGACGATGCCGGCGTGCACGACGACCGACAGCAGGACGCCGTCTCGCCGGTTGATGGCGGATCCGACAACGGCCTCGTCCTGGTAGCGATCGTCGAAGTCAAAGTGCATCAGTAGGTTACAGAATACCGCAGGTGAAACGAAACGGGGTTTGGTTTTGGGGTAACCGAACGAGGTTGCTCTCAGGAGGGAAGAGCAACCCTGGTTGGTGTCATACCCGGTTTCGCTTTCACGCGTTTCGTTTCACGCCCGCGTGCCGCTGTACAGATAGACGACGCCCAGCGTCAATGGCTGGCTCTGCACGTTGTTAAATCCAGCGCCTGCGAGGAGTTGCGCGAACGCGTCGCCCCAGGGAAACACGCCGACCGACTGGGGCAAATACGAATACGCGGCGTCGTGCCGGGAGACCGCCCGCCCGATGCGCGGCAGCACATGATTGAAGTACCAGAGGTAGGCGGGACGGACGGCTGGAACGACCGGCAGGCCAAACTCGAGGAGTGCCAGCCGGCCGCCGGGCCTCAGCACGCGGAAGAGCTCGCGGCAGACGGTCTCGGGCTTCTCGACGTTTCGAATGCCGAACGCCATCGTCACAGTGTCGACGGAGCCGTCGCCGGCAGGCAGCGCCGCGGCGTCGCCGCGCACCAGATGAACCTGGCCGTCCAGCCCCCGCGCGGATACCTTTCGCGCGCCCTGCCGAAGCATCGCGCTGGAGAAGTCGAGGCCGACGACCCGGGCCGCGCCCGGCCGCAGTCGCGCCGCACCGATCGCGACATCGGCCGTGCCCGTACACACGTCGAGCAGTGTCTCGCGTCCGTTCAACCTAAGCGTGCGAAGGGCACGCCGACGCCAGTAGCGATCGAGCCCACCGGAGAGCACCGTGTTGAGCAGGTCGTAGCGGCCGGCAATGGCGTCGAACATGCCGGCGATACGAGTGGGATTCTTGTCGAGGTCAGAGATCACGTTTTTAGGACAACACGAAGATCACGAAGAACACGAAGAACATGAAGATTCGACAGACGGCAGACCGCACGGCAGACGAGGTGATGACAGCGATGCATGACAAGCGCGAACACCTTGAAATTGAATTCTTCGTGGCCTTCGTGATCTTCGTGTTGTTTCTGCTCTTCAACCAGCGTAGATCGCCAGCGCCGTCGTGGCGAGGTACAGGATGCCCACGTAGCCGTTCATGTCGAAGGCTTTGTTGACCTGCGAGAGGTCGTCGGGCCGTACGAGCGACTGCTCATACACCAAGAGCGCGGCGACCATCGCCACACCTGCGACGTAGATGGGCCCGAGCGGCACGACGAGGGCAAGAGCGGCCATGCAGCCAATCGTGGTGACATGCATCGCGCGCGAGATCCAAAGGGCGCGTGCGATGCCGAAGCGGACCGGGATCGATCGCAGGCCATTGGCGCGATCGAATTCCACATCCTGACACGCGTAGAGCACATCGAACCCTCCGACCCATAGGCCGATAGCGAGGCCGAGCAGCCATGGCTCCCACCCTGCTCGGCCGCCTGCCGCGAGCCAGCCGCCCACGGGCGCAACAGCCATCGCCACGCCGAGAAACGCCTGCGTATAGTCGGTAAACCGTTTGGCCAACGAATACCAGAAGACGATGGCCAGGGCGACAGGGGAGAGGGCGGCGCAGAGCGGGCCAAGCTGCCAGGCGGCGAAGACGAAGATGAGTGAGGAGACGAGCACGAACCCCACCGCCTCGAGGCTCGACATGGCACCGCGCGGCAACTCTCGCAACGCGGTGCGTGGATTGCGCGCGTCGAAGCGAGCGTCGACAAGGCGATTGAAGCCCATCGCGGCGCTCCTTGCGCCGACCATCGCGATGATGATCCACCCGATGTGACGCCAGCCGACCGGGTGCTGCTGTGCGGCCAGCAGCGCACCAACCAGCGCAAAGGGCAACGCGAAGACGGTGTGCGAGACACGCACGAACGAGAGGTAGGTTCCGAGGCGTGTCATCGACTCAAGCGGCGAGAACCCGAAGAAAACAACACGAAGACCACGAAGAACACGAAATCTCAACGATCCTTCTTGTGCAGGCCATTACCCTTCGTGGCCTTCGTGATCTTCGTGTTGTTCTTCCGGTATTCGTACCCACTGGACTTGCCGCGGCTCGATTCCGCTCACCAGGTATTCTTCCACGTCCGTGATGCGGGCAGGGACGTCGACGGCGATGAGGGCGGCGCGCTTCCCTACAGCAATCGTGCCGAGCTCGTGGCCCAAGCCGAGCGCCTCGGCGCCGATGCGCGTCGCGCTCTCGAGAAACCGCGCGGCGGGCACCGAGGGCGCAAGCCAGCGCATCGCGGCCAGTTCGGCAAAGACGTTCAAGTCGGCGACGCTGGCGAGACTGTCCGTGCCCACGGCCACGCGTACGCCGGATTCGTAGAATCGCCCGATGGGCGGCGCGCCGACCCCCACCCATTGGTTGCTGCGGGGACAGGTGACGAGGGTACAGCCCCGCCGCACCAGCCGCGCCAGGGCCCGATCGTCGAGTTGGACACCATGCACGACCAGCGTGCGTTCGTCGAGCATGCCGAGGTCATCGAGGAATTCGACAGGACCCACGCCCGGCGCTTCCCACCCTTCGCGCCAGGCGCCGATTAACTTGAGCAGACCGGGCCAGGGCCCCGTGCCACGTCGCATCATCTCCATTTCTTCGGTCGATTCGCCGACGTGGACGCTCGTGATGGGCACGCCACTGCCGTCGACCTCGGCGCGGATCGCCTGAAACAGCTCGCGAGAAACGGAATAGGGCGCGTGCGGCGCGACACTGATCCGCACCGCGGAACACGCCGGCACGCTCTCACGCGACGGACGCGTCTCGGCGACGCGGCGATCCGTTTCATCTGCGAACCCGAGCAGCTCGTGAAACACCAGGCCGTCGAGGCCGCCGGCGGCAATCGCCGCAATCGACGCCAGCGAATTGCTGATATCGCCGACCGCGATCGTGCCGCTCTCCCGCGCCTCGAGCACCGCCGCATCGGCCGCCTCCCGCACCCGGGCATCGCCTGGACGCTCGAGGCTGGCGCCTCGCACGGCAAACAGTTGGGTCACCCACGCGATGAAGCTCGCCGCAGGCGGCACGCGGTCTTTGAGCCACGACAACTCGAGGTGGGTGTGCGCGTTGATCAGGCCGGGCAGCAGCGCGACGCGGCCGAGATCGCGGGTGGCCGAAGAGCGACCGCTGAAGCGTTCACTGGCCTCGCCCACGCCGGTGATCCGCCCCCCATCGACGCTCACCCAGCCATCGCGTATCGGCGGACCGTCAATCGGGCAAACCCACGCTGCACGAACGCACAATGCGGGAATGGCCGAATGAGGGAGTGAAGGAATGTGGGACTCCACTCCTTCATTCCTACACTCCTTCACTCCCTCATTCACCAACTCCCCCATTCCCACATTACGCTGAGGGATTCGATTGGCTGCGGACTCGCTTGCCAGCAACGCTTCTGGCCGGATAGTTGACGAGCTCGACGGGGACCGACGTGTCGCCGGCGGCGCGCGCGGTCGCCAGTTCGCGCGTGCGAGGCACGCTGAGCTCGCGATAAGCGGGGTCGCCGAGCAGCTCGTAATGCATGTTTCGCCGTTTCGGCACGAAGCCCGCGTCCTCGATGTTGCGGACGATTTCGGCTTCGTCCATGCAGTAGCTCGCACCGGCGGCTCTGACGACGTTCTCTTCGATCATGACGCTGCCCATATCGTTGGCGCCGAACGCGAGGCTGAGCTGCCCGACCTTGCCGCCCTGCGTCACCCACGATGCTTGCAAGTTGTCGAAGTTGTCGAGAACGAGACGTGCGACCGCCAACGTTCGCAGGTATTCGATGCCCGTCGCTTCGTTGCCGCCGTGCTGCGTGTGCTCCGGCTGATAGCTCCAGGCAATGAACGCCGTGAAGCCACCCGTCTCGTCTTGTAAGGCCCGCAGCCGTTCAAGGTGCTCGAGACGTTCGTCCATCGTTTCGACCGTGCCGTACATCATCGTCGCCGTGGTCCGCAGACCGGAGCCGTGAGCGTGCCGCATGACGTCGAGCCATTCGTCGGCGCTCGCCTTGTTGTAACAGTTGAGGAGCTTACGCACGCGGTCGACGAGGATTTCGGCGCCGCCGCCAGGGACGCTGTCGAGCCCCGCCGCGATGAGCCGCTGGATCACTTCCAATACCGGCAATCGCGACGATCGCGCAATGTGCAGCACCTCAGGCGGCGACAGCGCGTGCAATTTGAAGGATGGATACCGCTCCTTGATCGCTCGAAAGAGATCCTCATACCAATCGATCGGCAAGTCGGGATTGTGGCCACCTTGCAAGAGCAATTGCACGCCGCCAACGGCAATCGTCTCGTCGATCTTCCGGAAGATCTCGTCGAACCCGAGGACGTAGCCTTCGGCATGCCCGACCGGTCGATAGAAGGCGCAGAAGTTACAGCGCGCCACGCACACGTTCGTGTAATTCACGTTGCGATCGATGATGTAGGTGACGATGCCGTCGGCGTGTTTGCGGCGGCGCACGAAATCGGCCATCTCGCCGAGCCACAGGGTCGGCGCGGCGGCGTAAATCCAACGCGCCTCGTCGCGCGTCAAGCGTTCGCCGGCGGCTATCCGCTGCTCCAGGTCGTGAAGGATCATCGGCTACTCGTAAAAACGCAGAGACCGCTTCGCAGGGCCGACGCCGAGCTCCGCCGCGAGCTCGTGAAAGCGGCTGAGACCCGCGCGCTCGGCGGACCCGAGCCCGTACTTGAGATTATCACGCAGGTAGACGAGGGCCCGTGCCGCTCGGGTCGCATCTCCACCGGCGGCTGACCGAGCGATCGTCTCGATATCGCACACACCTCGATCGCGCGACGACTGCAGTTCTCTCACGTGCTCGGCAGACAAGGCACCGGCGCGACCCGCCCAGACGGCGTAGACGAATGGCAATCCGGTCAGCGCGAGCCACTCCGAGCCAAGGTCGATCTTGAGGGCGCCGAACGCGTCGGCATCGATCGCCAGCGCGGGATCGCCGATGAGGAGCGCGGCGTCGGCCTGCGACAACATGATCGTCAAATCGGGCACGCCGGGCCTGAACCTGGGCCTGATGCCCCATCGCTTCGCGCACAGGATCCGAGTCAGCGCCACCGACGTGTTCGAACTGATATCAAGAGCGATCGATTGCACCTTCGCGATCGATACGCGCGAAAACAGCGCGACTGAGGCAATCGGTCCATTCGATCCGATCGCGACATCGGGAACGATCTCGTAGGCGCGTCGCCCGTACTCGATCGCCGGGATCAACCCGACGTCGACGCCACCCTGATGAAGCAGCGTCGCACATACGGCCGGGACGTCGAAGCGGACCGAGAACAAATCTGGGCGCGCCTCCAGCCCGTGCACCAGCGGCTTCGTATTGAGATACGAGACCGCTCCGAGACGAACGGGCCTCACGGCCGTCGCCGTCCGATCGGAACGGGCTCGAAGCCAGCCGCTCGGATGTTGCGCTCGACGTCCTGGACCGCGCCCCGGCGACTCCCCAATGTCGAATCCGATCGGGTCGAGACACTATCGAGATGATCGGCGCCGAACATGAGCGCCACCTGGGCCAACTTCGGGCCGTAGAGGTGCCAATCGACTTCGATCGAGACGCCACGAGACGGGCCGGTCAGATGGGCGAGCGCGAGCCAGGCGAGCGCGACCGTGCGGAGATCGTCGTAGCCGGTGGTTGGCACGTCGGTGGGCGGCCGCCGCGCCAATGGAGCGAACCGAGCGATGCCACCGACCTGCTCCTGCAGACCGCGAACACGTCTGATGAGGTCCAGGCGGCGACTGCCAGCCGGCTGGTCGACGGTGAAACGCCCGGCCGCCAGACCGCCTTCGCGGATGAGACGCACCATGTCCGACAGCGGCTCGATGCGATCCACCGGCAACTCGGCGACGTCGTCGGCACCGGCTTCGACAAGGGCGCGAGCCACGCGCGACAGTTCCCCCCACCCGTGCGCCGAGCGGTCGCAGAGATCCGCCAGAGAAAACGCAGTGATGCGCACGTCGGCACCAGCAAGCGCGCGCACCCGTCCCACGAGCGCCGTCGCTTCGTCGAGCGATGCGGGTAGCGACATCACGCGCACTTCGGAGGCTGTCGTCGGAATCGACCCCTCGATGACCAAGGGATCGACAATGGTGTGGACACGCGCGTAGGTAACCTGTCGTCCGGTCCGCCGGCGGGCGGTCTCGGACAACATTCCCAGCGCCAGCACGTTCGTCTCACCAAGGGTCTCGAGCTCGTCGTCGTCGAGACGCGCTCCCGTCGCCACGCGGGCGCTTAGCTGGTCAACGACATCACTATCAACCATCTGCGATCGGTCCCTGGCGGCCGGCCTCAGCCGGCCGAGTTCAGGCCGCCCCAAAGGGCGGCATCTACCTGGATTCTTAGGACAACACGAAGACACGAAGGTCGCGAAGAAGACAAGACTCCTACGCGTTCTCCTCCATTCGCTCCGCGATCCGCGCCGCCAGCGCGAGAGCCGCGCGTCCCTGCTCGCCCGTCACTTGCGGTGGCCGGCGATCGACGATGGCCTCGATGAAGTCCGTGATCTCGCGCAGCAGCGGCTCTTCCCGGACGACCTCGAGCTTGCCGCCCTCGATGGCCGGAACCTGTCCGTCGCGCCGTACAAGCCGAGGCTGCGCTCGGGGAAGGTGCCGAGACGATGGGCTTCGATGAAGCGCGGCTCTTGCAACAGCGGCCGCGCCATCGCCACCGCAGGATTGAAGCGCTCGGTATGACCAACCGCCAA
Source organism: Acidobacteriota bacterium (assembly GCA_020200025.1). Taxonomy (GTDB): domain Bacteria; phylum Acidobacteriota; class Vicinamibacteria; order Vicinamibacterales; family UBA2999; genus JAIVJN01. The sequence goes on from JAIVJN010000288.1 coordinate 10,669, forward strand.
GACCACGCCCCGGGCGCGCGCTTCCGCGATCAGGCGATCCGCCTCGTCGACCGAGCGCGTCATGGGCTTCTCGACGAGCACATGAACGCCCTGCTCGATGAGTGACAAGGCCACGTCGAGGTGCGCCTCGGTTGGCACGGCGACGCTGACGGCATCGACGCGACCTTGGACGTCCTGCCAGGTGCCGAACGGCTGCGTGTCGTGCTCGGCCGCAACCTGTTCGGCCCGCTGCCGATCGATGTCGACGACGCCCACGAGTGTCGCACTGGGCAACGTGGCCAGGATACGGGCGTGATGGCGACCGAGGTGACCCACGCCGATGACCGCCACCCTGACAGGCGTGCTCATGCGCGCGCTCTTCCGACCACCGCAATCCCCGCGTCGTCGGCGGCGGCAATGAGCGCGTCGCCATCGATCATCAGTGCCCGATCGGCGTCCACCGACAACACCGCGGCGCCGGCCGCCTTCATCGCCTCGATTGTCGGAACGCCGACGACGGGCACGTCGAAACGCATGTCCTGGTTCGGTTTGGCGACCTTGACCACCGCCACACCAGTGCCGGCGAGACGTCCCGCGCGCGCGATCGCCTCGTCGGTTCCCTCCATCGCCTCGACCGACACGACCGCCAGATCTTTCACACAGACGGTCTGGCCGATATCCAGCCCGGCGACTGCATCGGCAACCCGATAGCCAAAGGCCAAATCGGCCTGTTCGCGTTCAGTCAGCCGGCGGGCGGCGAGGGTCCCGGGACGGGCGAGCAGCGGGGCGAGATAGGCGGTCGAGTCGAGAAGCTCGACGCCGTGCTCGCGCATCACGTCGGCGACGGCGGCGATGAGCGCATCGGTATTCTTCGAGCGCAGCCGCGCGATGACGCTGAGCAAGGTCATGTCGGGCCTCACGCCCGAAAAGATGCTCGTGTGCTTCACCTGACCGGCCATGACGGCCCGGGTCACCCCGGCGGCCTCGAACACCCGCAGCACGGTCCCGAGCTGGCCCAGCGAAACCCAGTGCGTTCGAAAAGCCTCGACGCATCAGCCCGATGCTGTTGGTGCCAAAGATGCGGGCCGGCCGGCTGCCCACGGTACGTGCAAACGGCAACGCGTCCTTGGTGACGACCGAGTAGCCGCCGACGAACGCGTAGCGCCCGACCCGGCAGAATTGATGCACGGCGGTGCCGGCGCTGATGTTGACGAAGTCCTCGACCGACACGTGGCCGCCCAATGTCGCATGCGGCCCGAAGATGGTCTCGTCGCCCACGTGGCAATCGTGCGCGACGTGCACGTAGCCCATGAACAGATTGCGATCCCCGATCGTGGTTCGCCCGCCCCCGCCCTGCGTGCCGCGGTGGATGGTCACGAACTCGCGGAAGATGTTGCGGTGGCCGACGTCGAGGGCGGTATCTTCCCCTTTGTACTTCAAGTCCTGCGGCGCGAGACCGATGGAGGCGAAGGGAAACACCTCGTTGTCGTCGCCCATCGTCGTTCGACCGTCGATCACCGCCGAGGCGCCGATGCGGCACTTGCGACCCAAGGTCACCTTCGGTCCGATCACCGCATACGGACCGATCGTGGTGCCCGTGCCGAGGGTCGCCGATTCGTGCACGCGCGCCGTCGGATCGACATGAACGCGATCGTGGGCCACGGCGAGAATCAAATTCGCCTCGGCTACCGCCTGGCCCTCCACCTCGGCCGACGCCCGGGCGCGGACGATCGCCGCATGGCGGCGCTCGAGGACGACCTCGAGGCGCAATTGGTCACCGGGCACGACTTGACGCCGGAACTTCGCGTTCTCCACGCCGCGCAGTCGGAGGTGCGCCGACGACCGGTCGTCCGCCGAGTCGAGAATCAGCAGCGTCGCGACTTGCGTGAGCGCTTCAATCATCAAGACCGCCGGCAGCAGCGGTGCACCCGGGAAATGCCCCTGAAAAAAGTCTTCGTCGACGGTGACGTTCTTCACCGCGACAATGCGCCGGCCGGGCTCGTGCTCGGTGACGGCATCGACCAGCAAGGACGGATAGCGGTAACAGAGCCGGTCGAGCGCTGTCGGGATGAAGGTCGACAAACCGGCTATTGTCCCGGCGGCTTGGTTGCGGGGGGTGTCGCCGGCGCGGGCGTTTTCTGGGCGGCGTCGAGCTTCTTGATGACCTCGGCGGTGACGTCGAGCCCGGTATCGGCCCAGGCAATGCCAGCGCCCTGTCCGTTGAAAATGAAATGCAGGTCCTTCTCGGCGGCGACCTGCGCGAGTAGCGGCTGCACCTTCCGATTGAAGTCCTGCTCGATCTGACCTTGCAGCTCTTGGAGCTCTTGCTGCGCGTCCTGCGTTGCACGCTCGATATCGAGCCGCATGCGCTCGGCCTGCTTCTGCAGATCGGCCTGCGCCGCCACGCTCATCACCGATCCCTCTTTCTCGAGCTTCTGCGTGAGGCCCTGCAGCGACTTGTTCTTCTCGGT
>JAIVJN010000066.1 GCA_020200025.1 Acidobacteriota bacterium
TTGGCCGTGAGCGTTTGAGGCGGGGCGACAATCTTGAGGCGAAATTCGGCGGGATCGACGGCAAGTCGTTCGGCAATCTTGTCGAGCTGCACTTCCTGACCGAATCGGCTCTGGGGCGTCCCATGACCCCGCTTCGGGCCGCACGGGGGCTTGTTCGTGAACACGCGACACCCGCGGAAACGGTAGCGGGGAATCTGATAGGTGACGGTTTGCAGCGCGCCGGTGTAGAACGTGCTGGCCACACCATACGAGCCATACGCTCCGCCGTCGAGCAAGGTTTGCAGATCGACCCCCGTGATCCGGCCGTCGCTCGTGACCCCGGTCCGATACCGCATCAGCACGGGATGACGTCCGCGATGGCAATAGAAGACCTCTTCCCTGTTGAGACAGACCTTCACGGGCCGATCGAGCATGAGCGCCGCCTTGGCCACGACGAGCTCGTGGTTGAACGGATCGCTCTTGCCCCCGAATCCACCGCCGTTGGGAGTGGCGATGACGCGGATGTGGGCGGCCGGCAGGCTCAGCGCCTTGGCGAGCGCGCGGTGCAGGTAGTGCGGCGTCTGCGTGCTCGACCAGACGACGAGCTTGCCGTCGGGATCGATGGCGGCCAGCGCCGCATGCTGCTCGAGCGGAAGATGCGTGTTCCCTTCGAAGAAGAACAGGTCGTCGAAGACATGATCGGCGCCGGCGATGGCCGGATCGACGTCGCCGAACTCGAGCGCGACCGCCTTGTGGATATTGCCGTCATCGCCGTAGTCGTGAATGCGCGGCTCGGGAAACTGAAGGCTCTCTTCGGGCGTGGCAAACGTCCGCAGCAGCTCGTACTCGACGTCGATGAGCGCCACAGCCTCGCCGGCCGCCGCCTCGTCTTTGGCGATCACCGCGGCAACGGGATCGCCGACGAAACGCACCTTGTCGCGACAGAGCGCATGCTCGTCGTGGCTGACGGGCAGGACGCCGTACGGTATGGGGAAGCTCTCGCCGGTGAGCACGAGGTGCACGCCGGGATGGGCTGCGGCACGCGAGATATCGACGCGAGTCAGGCGAGCATGAGGAACGCTCGAGCGGAGGAGCCGGCAGTGCAACATGCGCGGCAGCACCAGATCGTCGGCAAAGCGCGTCTGCCCGGTGACTTTCGCGCGCCCATCCACACGGCGGCGTGCCTTGCCGATGAGACGAGTGCCGCCCGCGCTCATCGCACGGCTCCTGTCATGGCCGCCTTTCGTTTGACGGCATCTTCCACCGCTTCGATGATCTGCCAATAGCCGGTGCACCGGCACAGGTTGCCGGAGAGCGCCTCGGCGATGAGCTCGCGCGACGGATGGGGGTGCCGATCGAGCAGCGCCTGGGCCGTGAGCAGGATGCCCGGCGTGCAGTAGCCACACTGAGTGGCTCCGAGGGTCGCGAAGGCCTCTTGCAACGGGTGCAGCGTGTTGCCCCTGGCCATCCCTTCGATGGTGGAGACGCGGCGACCGTCGGCCTCGAGCGCAAGCGCCAGGCACGACAGCACCGGTTCGCCATCGACGAGCACGGCGCAGGCGCCGCATTCGCCGAGCTCGCATCCGTGCTTGGTGCCCATCAACTGAAGATCTTCGCGCAGCGCCTCGAGCAGCGTCTTGTAGCTCTCGACCAGCGCCTCGTGCGTCTCGCCGTTGATGGTCAGGCACAGACGCACTCGCTCGCCCTGTTCGGCGGCGTCGATCATGGCTTGCCCCCGTTCGCGGAAACGAGACCGGGTTTCGTTTTTCCGGGCCGCTTCCGGAAAACGAAACCCGGTTTCGTTTCCGCGCGACGACTGGCGACGCCTCGCACCAGGAACCGAACCATCGTCTCGGCCACCTGGTCGGCGCTCTGTGCGCCGTCAGGGCGGAACCAGGTGACGGTCCAATTGAGCGCGCCCAGCATCGCTCTGGTGATCACGGCGGGATCGCCGGCGACCAACTCACCAGTCTTCACGCCGTCCTCGATGATGCGGCGAAGCCCTCGTTCGTAGCGGTCCCGCTTGCGTACGATGCGGCCGCGCAGGGCCGGAGAGATCGATTCCACCTGCAAGTGCGCCGCCGCGCCCGCGACCTGATCGAGCATGGTGCGCAGATGGCCGGTGAGCACGCGGTGCAGGCAGTCGTCGATCCGTGAGGCGGCGCGGCGGGCGTCTCGTACGGTCGCGAGCATCGCGTCGAGCGCGCGATCCTGACAGTAGAATAGGATCTCGTCCTTGCCGCGGAAGTAGTGATAGAGATTGGCGGGCGAGAGATCGGCTCGCGGCGATCGTCGCGGCGGCGCGCTCGCGGCGAGGGCTCCCGGATCGAACGGCCGTTCGATTTTCGAACCATCGTTCGAAGTATTGTAGCAGAGCTCTTCCTCGCCACGGCTTCGTGTCGTCGTTCGGTCGCGAATTGTGTGGCTTCATGTTTCTGCGCGCTGAATGGCTCCCCATGATCCGCCTGGCCGTGCCGGTCATCATGGCCGAGCTCGGATGGATGGCGATGGGCGTGGTCGATACCATCATGGTGGGCCCGCTCGGGCCCGAAGCCATTGCCACCTCCGGGATCAGCAACTCGCTTCAGATGGTCATCGCCATCTTCGGCATGGGGATCTTGTTGGGGCTCGACACGTTGGTGTCGCACGCCTACGGCGCGCGCCAGATCGAGGAGTGCCATCGCTGGCTGTTCCACGGCATCGTGCTGGCGCTGGCGCTCGTGGCGCCGCTGCTGGCGTGTCGTTCGCGCTGCTCACGGCCGTACCGGCGATGGGCTTTCATCCGACCGTCGCGCCCCTCGTCGAGCAGTATTACGCCGTCCTGCTGTGGTCAACGGTTCCGCTGCTCTTCTACGCCGTCTGTCGCCGCTATCTTCAAGCGACTCGAGCCGTGACCGCCGTGATGATCGCCCTCATCACGGCCAACATCATCAATGCCCTCGGAAACTGGATCTTCGTCTACGGCCACTACGGCATGCCCGCCCTCGGCGTCCGTGGCTCGGCTCTGGCCACCCTCTGCGCCCGTCTCTACATGGCCGCGTCGCTCATCGTCTCCGTGGTGTGGTACGACGTCCGACGGCAGACCGGGCTGTGGCGTGCGCGACGTCGCATCGAGCGCGTGCGGCTGCGCCGCCTCGTGGCCCTCGGGCTGCCCGCCGCGGGCACGATCACGCTCGAGGTCGGCGTCTTCGCGGCGGCCACGGCGCTGGCCGGCCGCCTCACCCCGGCGGCGACGGCGGCGCATCAAATCGCCCTCAACATCGCGGCCGTGTCGTTCATGATCCCGCTCGGGCTCGCCTCGGCTGGCGCCGTTCGCGTGGGTCACGCCATCGGTGCCGGCCGACCTCGAGCCGCGGCCGCGGCCGGCTGGTCGGCCATTGCGCTCGGCACGCTGTTCATGACGGGGGCGGCGATCGGGTTCGTCGCCGTGCCGCGGCGGCTGATTGGCTGGTTCACGCTCGACCCGCAGGTGCTCGATCTCGGAGCGGCGTTGCTGCTCGTTGCCGCCGTCTTTCAGTTGTTCGACGGTGTTCAGGGCGTGGCCACCGGCGTTCTCCGCGGTCTGGGTGACACGCGGACGCCGATGATCGCGAATCTCGCGGGACATTGGCTGCTCGGACTGCCCGTCGGCTACATGCTGTGCTTCGCTGGCGGCCTCGGCGCCGTCGGCCTGTGGATCGGCCTCTCGACTGGTCTCATCGTTACGGGCGTAACCCTCCTGTGGGTGTGGCACGCACGAATCAATGCCCTCGTGCGCGAGGCCGACCTCCGCGGGGGCGAGCGGCCACAGAGCGTGACCGCGCTGGCGCCACCCGTCGAACATGAAGCGTGAACAATGCAGATCTTGAGATTGCCGATCGCAGATTGATTGTCGATCGGTCGATTGTCGATCGGCGATTCGATTTACGAGATGGGACGTGGGACGATCGGGTCTATCGGCTGCTCAGAGATGACCGCGATCACCCGATCTGGTAATTCGAATCATCAAATCGCCGATCTACGATCAGCAATCAATCGCCAATCTGCAATCCAACGATCTGCAATTGTTCATCCTTCATTGCCATGGCCAGACGTCCTTCCGTTGCTGTAACCGTCGGCCTCATCGCCGACACGCACGGCCTCCTGAGGCCGCAGGCGCTCGAAGTGCTTGTCGGCAGCGACTTCATCATTCATGCGGGCGACGTGGGCGATGCCACCATTCTCGATCAGCTGGCGGCGATCGCACCGGTCACGGTTGTGCGCGGCAATGTGGACGACGGCCCCGAAGCCGCCATTTGGCCGGAGACAGCGGTGCTGACCCTCGGCGTGGTGCAGATCTACGTGCTGCACGACCTCTCGAGCCTCGCCATCGATCCCGCGACGGATGGTTACCACGCCGTCATCTACGGGCACTCTCATAAGCCCGTCATCGAGAGAAGGGGCGCGGTGTGGTTCATCAACCCAGGTAGCGCCGGCCCGCGACGGTTCTCGCTGCCGATATCGGTCGGCTCGTTGCAAGTGCATGGCACAGAGATTTCTGCAACGAACATTGAGCTACGCCTTTGAAGGGTGGATGGCCGGACCTTCGTGTCCTCGTCTGTAAATAGCCGTGGCGATCCTAGATATGGTATCCGCGCTATCAGACCACACAAGCAGGCCGCGCGTATTTTCATGCTCACGGGTGAGGCGGCTGCCGCCTCAATACTGACTTCGTGGCTGATGTATACGTCACGATCTGGACTGGCGCTTCACGAACTCACCCGCGCCGGCCCGGCCCGTGAAGACCCCGTTCTCCACTATCACCTGACCACGCGAGATTACCGTCTCGCTGACCCCAGTCACCTCGCGGCCCTCGTACGGGTTGTAGTCCACCTTCATGTGCAGCGTGGCGGCGGAAAGCGTCGTCTTCGCATCGGGATTGAAGATGACGATGTCGGCGTCGGAGCCTGGCGCGATGGTGCCCTTGCGCGGGAAGAGGCCGAAGATCTTCGCGGGCGAGGTCGAGGTCAGCTCCACCCATCGGTTGAGCGAAATGCGCCCCGTCCGCACCCCGCCGTCGTAGACCAGGCTCATGCGCGTCTCGATGCCGGGCGCCCCGTTGGGAATCTTGGAGAAGTCGTCCCGACCGAGCGTCTTCTGCTCCTTCATGCAGAACGGGCAGTGGTCGGTGGAGATCGCCTGCAGATCGTTCGATGCCAGCCCGCGCCAGAGCCGATCCTGTGTCGCGCGCGGCCTGAGCGGAGGGCTCATCACGTACTTCGCGCCCTCGAATCCGGGCTCCTCGTAGTTGTCGTACGAGAGGAACAAATACTGCGGGCACGTCTCGGCGTAAGCGGGGAGTCCGCGGTCGCGCGCCTCGGTCACCATCTCCAACGCCTCCGCCGCGGAGAGGTGGACGATGTAGACGGGCACGTCGGCCATTTCGGCGAGGGCAATGGCTCGGTGCGTGGCTTCGGCCTCGGCGCGGGCCGGGCGCGTCAGCGCATGGTACTTCGGCGCGGTCTTTCCCTCGGCCAGCGCCCTCTTCACCAGCACGTCGATGACGCCGCCGTTTTCGGCGTGCATGCAAATGGTGCCACCGTTCCCGCCAGTCCGCAGCATGGCCCGGAAGATCGTCGCATCGTCCTGCATGAACACGCCCGGATACGCCATGAAGAGCTTGAAGGACGTGACGCCCTGGCGGACGAGCGCGTCCATCTCGTCTTCGACGGCCGCGTCCAGATCCGTGATGATCATGTGGAAGCCGTAGTCGATGGCCGCTTTGCCCTCGGCCTTCTTCATCCATGTCTCCCACGCATGGTGCAGGGTCTGGCCTTTGTACTGAATCGCAAAGTCCACGATCGACGTGGTGCCGCCGAAGGCGGCGGCCACTGTGCCGGACTCGAAATCGTCGGCCGACGTCGTGCCGCCGAACGGCATGTCGAGATGGGTGTGGCAGTCGATCCCGCCGGGGATCACGTATCGCCCTGTTGCGTCGATCACGCGATCGGCTGGCATCGCCAGCGCCGTTCCGAGCGCGGTGATCGTGTCGCGCTCGATGAACACGTCGCCCTGGTAGAGATCCGTGGCCGTGACCACGGTGCCGTGCTTGATGAGCAAGCTCAAGGCACCAGCTCCATCATCGGCCCATAGGTCTCGGGGCGGCGGTCGCGATAGAACTGCCACACGCGCCGCACCTGCTCGATCTGGTCCAGATCGCACTCGGCCGAAACGAGCTCGTCGCGGTCCTCGGATCCGATCGCGAGGAGCTCGCCACGTGGGTTCACCACGTACGACGAGCCATAGAAGCGTCCGATGTTCCACGGCGCTTCCGTCCCGACGCGGTTGTTACAGCACATGAAATAGCCATTGGCCACGGCGTGCGCCGGTTGCTCGAGCTTCCACAGGTACTGGGAGAGACCGGCGACGGTCGCCGACGGATTGAACACGATCTCGGCGCCATTCAAGCCGAGTAGTCGCGCCCCTTCGGGGAAGTGGCGGTCGTAGCAGATGTACACGCCGACGACGCCGTACCTGGTACGGAACACTGGATATCCGAGGTTGCCGGGCTTGAAGAAATACTTCTCCCAGAAGCCGCTGGTGTGGGGAATGTGGTTCTTGCGGTATTTGCCGAGATACGAACCGTCGGCGTCATACACGGCGGCGGTGTTGTAGTAGACGCCCGCCTGCTCGCGCTCGTAGACCGGCACGACCATCGCCATTTGGTATTTTCGGGCGAAGGTCGCCATCCGCTCGGTCGTAGGCCCAGGCACGGGCTCCGCGATGTCGTACCAATGCGGGTCTTGGGACGGGCAGAAGTACGGACCGTTGAAGATCTCCTGGAGACCCAGAATCTGGACGCCGCGACGGCCGGCCTCCTCGATGAGCGGCTCGTGGACAGCGATCGCCGCCTCACGAATCTTGTCGACTGGCCAGGACGGATCGAACGGCGTCGCGGCTTGAGTGATTCCGCAGTGGACTGTGCGTGGCATCTACTGCCTCCGGCTATCACGATAGCCACATCCCTCGACAGCGCTCGGGGGCGCCCTGAGCAACGTCGAAGGGCGAAGAACACGAAGAAAACAGCTTCGGGGGTTGAAGCAACCTCTCGAGAGCAACCAGGTTGCTTATTGTGATACGGTCCGGCTTTCGGGGGAATAGCCTATGAGCAGCCGCCTTGCCGTCACATTCACCGGCCTGCAGTTCCCGAATCCGTTTCTCCTGTCGTCGGCACCTCCCACCGAGTCGGACACGAACATCATGCGGGCGTTCGACGCCGGCTGGGGCGGCGTCGTCACCAAGACCATCGGCCTTCATCCGGTGGTCAACGTGGACGGGCCGAAGACGAAATTCTTGCGCACATCGATCGACGGCGAGCTGTCGATGCACAAGCGGCCGGGGACGGCGCTCCACTCGTCGTGGAACTGGGAGCTCATCTCCGACAAGACGCTGGACTGGTGGGTCCCGCGGATCGCGAAGATCAAGAAGGCCTATCCGGACCGGATTCTCGTCGCGTCCATCATGGCCGGCTCGGGCAGCGATCGCGAGCTCGCGCACTGGCAGACGCTTGCCGGCGCGTGTCAGGACGAGGGCGCGGATGCCTTCGAGCTCAATCTGTCGTGCCCGCACATGGATCGGCAGGACATGGGCTCGAACATCGGCAAGGATCAGGAGCAGATCTCCATCGTCACCCAGGTCGTGAAGGAGGTGGCGCGCGTCCCGGTTTGGGCGAAGCTCACGCCATCGACGACCGACATCGCCGCCGAAGCGCGCGGAGCGTTCCTCGGCGGTGCGGACGCGATTGTGTCGTCGAACACGTTCCCGTCGCTGCCACTCATCGATCCCGCCACCCTCGAGTTCGAGATGAACGTCGACGGGCTCGTGTCGAGCGGCGGGCTGGGGGGGCCGGCCATCCTGCCGCAGTCCATCGCCAAGATGGCGCAGATGACGCCGGCGTTTCCCGATCGCGCGTTCTCGGGCATCGGCGGCATTTCCAGCTTCGCCCACGCGCTCAACTACTTTCTGCTGGGATGCGGCACGGTGCAGGTTTGCACGGCCGCCATGCTCGATCACGCGATTGGTCCGAACGTCATCACGTCACTGATTCGCGGGTTCGAGGAGTTCCTCGATCGCCACGCCGACCGGGGGTGGCAGTCGCTCGAGGACTTCCGCGGGCTGCGGCGAGATCGTGTCGTGCAACACTCGAGCATTCGGCGTCCGGAGACGAAGACGTACCACGGCGGCCATGACGCGCCCGAAGGCTATGCGTCCACGCGAGCCTGAGGTCGCCCCAACGAACGGCGTCGAGCCGAACATCGATCTCTCGGCCAGCCCTCTGTGGAACCCTGACCTCGCGCCCACCCGGCTCGCGCAACGCACGTGGTCCACGTACAACATCGCCGCGCTCTGGATCGGCATGAGCGTGGTCATCACCACCTACACGCTCGCCTCGGGAATCATGCAGCAGGGCATGATCTGGTGGCAGGCCATGCTGACGATCCTGTTGGGTAACGCGATCGTGCTGGCCCCGATGATCCTGAACGCCCACGCGGGGACGAAATACGGCGTGTCCTTTCCCGTTCTGTGTCGGGCCGCTTTCGGCGTGAGAGGCGCGAACGTCCCCGCGCTGCTACGCGCCATCGTCGCGTGCGGCTGGTTCGGCATCCAGACGTGGATCGGTGGCCTGGCACTCCATCAACTGCTCGCGGCGGCGTGGCCGGCGTGGACGAGCGTACCCGGCAACATCTGGATGGCGTTCGCGGCGTTCTGGGCCGTGCAGGTCATCATCATCCTGCGAGGACTCGAGGGCATCAAAGCGCTCGAAAGCTGGTCGGCCCCGCTGCTCCTTGGTGGCGGTGTTGCGCTGCTGTGGTGGGCGGTGAACGCCGGCGGTGGACTGGGACGCATCCTGAGCGAGTCTACACGCCTGCAGCAGGGTGACACACCGTTCTGGCAACTGTTTCCGGCCGCGCTCACCGCCAACGTCGGCTACTGGGCCACACTCAGCCTCAACATCCCGGACTTCACGCGCTACGCCAAGAGCCAGCGCTCGCAGGCCCTCGGCCAAGCGCTGGGATTGCCGACGACCATGACGGCGTTTGCCTTCATTGGGGTCGCGGTAACGAGTGCCACGATCGTCGTGTTGGGCGAGGCGATCTGGGATCCGGTAGCGCTCCTCGCCCGGATCGGCAGCCCGGGCGTGATCATCGTCGGCGCTGTGATCGTGATGGTGGCGCAGCTCACCACGAACATGGCCGCGAACGTCGTCTCGCCGGCCAACGACTTTTCCAGCCTCGCGCCGCGACGAATCAGCTACGTCACGGGTGGCCTCATCACCGCGGCAATCGGGGTCTTGATGATGCCGTGGAAGCTCTATGCCGACGCAGCGGCGTATATCTTCACGTGGCTCATCGGCTACTCCAGCCTGATGGGGGCAATCGGCGGCGTGCTCATTGCCGACTACTGGATCCTGCGCCGACGGCGGTTATCCCTGATCGACTTGTTCGCCCTCGACGGCCGCTATCGCTATTGGAACGGAGTCAATCCCAACGCCATGATCGCACTCGCGGCGGCGATTCTGCCGGTCGTGCCTGGCTTCGTGCGGGCCGCTTCCACACCCGGCGGCCAGGTGAGCCACCCAACGATTTTCGACTCGCTCTATACCTACGCGTGGTTCGTGACCTTCGGCATCAGCTTTTTCACCTATCTCGCCCTGATGAGGGGCGACGATCCACGTACGTAGAGGCCGCGCGCGCTACCTGGCATGTGGTAATGCCGCCAACACCGACTTCCATGGTCGACGTTCCACTGCGTCTCAATGTGGCGGCCGAGTACGTCGATGGCGCCATAGCTGCGGGACACGGGCATCGCATCGCCTACCGGTGGCAAACGGAGCGGATCACCTACGCCGAACTGCAGGCGCAGGTGAACAGGGTGGGCCGCGCCGATGAGCTTCGCGGTCACGCCAGTCGAGCAGGCATTCCTGCTCGCCGACAGCGGCGCCCATGCCATCGTGACGACGGCGGCGCTGTGGGCGCCGCTCCGTTCGCGGCGCGGAGAGTTCCCGGCCCTCCGACACGTGCTCGTCGTCGACGGCAGCGAGGCGCCGGACGAGCGCGACTTCGCCGTACTCGTCAACGCGTCGCCAGCGCATCTCTCGGCAGTACCGACCAGGAGCGGCGACATCGCGTTCTGGCTCCATACGTCGGGCAGCACCGGCGCACCCAAGTGGGCCATGCACCGCCAGCGCGACATGCTCTACAGCGAACGACTGTACGCGACGCCTTTCATCGGTCTGCAGCCCCGGGATGTCATCGTCTGCGGAAGTCCTTGCTTCCACGCCTACCCGCTCGGATTCACGACCTACTTCGCACTCAAAGCGGGAGCGAGCGTCGTGCTCAACCCCGAGCGTGCCACCCCCGTTCGCCTGTTCGAGTTGATTCATGCTCATCGCGCCACGGTTTGCGTGGGGGTCCCCACGCTCTATGCGCAGATGCTGCAGGCCGCGGGGCAGGCAGCCGATCTCTCCAGCCTCCGACTGTGCCTCGCGGCCGCCGAGCCCCTGCCCGCCGATCTCTACCAGCGCTGGCGCGCGCGATTCGGCGTCGAGCTTCTCGACGGCCTCGGCACCACCGAGGCGACACACTGCTTCATCAGCAACAGGATGGGCGACGTGCGTCCAGGAAGCTCGGGGCGCGCGGTTCCCGGCTATGCGGTCCGCCTCGTTGACGAGAGCGGCGCTGACGTGGCGCCCGGCGAGATCGGCAACCTGGTGATCAGCGGCGGCAGCGTGTTCGCGGGCTACTGGAATCGTCCTGAGGCCACCGCGCGCGTGCTCAAGGGTCAGTGGTACTCTACGGGCGACAAGTACTGCCAGGATGGTGACGGGTACTTCTGGTACAAGGGCCGCAGCGACGACATGCTCCGCGTCAGTGGCCATTGGGTATCGCCGGCCGAGGTCGAAGGCGCGCTCATCAGTCACCCCGCCGTGCTCGAAGCGGCCGTCGTCGGACACGTGGACACCGACGAGCTCGTCAAGCCGAAGGCCTTCGTCGTGCTGCGCGAGGGCGTCGCCGCATCGGCATCGCTGGCCGACGATCTGAAAGCCCACGTCAAGGCCGCCATTGCCCCTTACAATTACCCGCGCTGGGTCGAGTTCTGCGACGGGCTGCCGAAAACGGCGACCGGCAAGATTCAGCGGTACAAGCTGCGCAGGTGAGTGAGCTCGCACCTGATCCGATAAGCCGCCGAGCTCCTACTTCACGTTGCGGGGCTTCACCATCCTAAAGTAGGGAGCGGCTCGCACACGCGATGACGTGCGTGTCGATCAGGGCATCTTCTCGTAGGTGGCAAAGGTGACATTGCTGGTCTTGCCGGCCTCGTCCATGCGCATGTACATCACGCCGATTTTTTGCCCGTCCGGCGACAGCACCGCTGCTGGAGGTAAAGTGAGCCGCTTGGCTGGATGATCCGAACGAGGTGAGCATGACACTTGCGGACAAGAGCTTTCTCCTGACCTACCCCACCGGCCTCCGCCTCATTGGCCGTTACACGTGCGACTCGGTGGCCTGGGAAGCGCTGACGGGTCCGGCCGCTGGAACGACCGGCGTCGAGCGGACGTACACCCACGAAGTCGCGCCCGGCATCTATTTTGTCAGTTGGGCGGAGGAATCGGGGACCACGGTGAGCCAGGTGCTGGATCTGAACGCGAAGAGTGTCACCGGCTTCCTCACTTTCGGAGGAGAGAAAGGACGTCAGACGCTCTTCATGCAAGGCTCGCTGAGCGAGGTGCCCCCCGCGGCGGCGGGTGCATGACGGCCCCCGATCGGCGAACGTCAGCGGCGGGCTGGTTGCGGCTGACCGCGGGCCTCGGCGTTGTGTTCGCGCTCTTTCATGTGG
>JAIVJN010000289.1:0-6253 GCA_020200025.1 Acidobacteriota bacterium
CCGGCCGACCGTGCACGCCTACGCCGTGCTCGGGCAACACGATGTCCAGCCCTTCGCTCGGCACATCGGCGCCGAACACCTCGAGCCCGATGCCGCCATAGCTGACATCGAGCACGCGGCCAGGCAGGCCGCCGATGAGGACGGGAATGTCGGCAGTAGGACGTTTACGTGGCCACCGGCGTCGCGGCCGGGGGACCAGAAGCGTCTCGGCCACGACCGCCGCAAGCTCTGTGCCAGTGATCGGACCCGCCACATAGCGCGCGGCCAACCCGCGCGCTTCGCCCTCGAGCACGTGATCTGACGCCCCCACCACCACCGCCAAGGTCCGCGGATGCTCGACGCGGGCGATGGCCACCAGGTGCAGGCCGTTGTACGGGCCGAGGCGAACATCCGTGACGAGAACGTCGGGGCTGGACCCTTCGTTGAGAAGACGACGGGCATCGGGAAAACTGGCGCACGCGGCGATCGCGTACCCGGCCTGCCGGAGTGCTGTCACGCGACCCGTGAGCACTGCAGGGTCCGTGCTGACCACCAAGAGTTCATGCTGCATGCGCGCGTCAGATTTGGCGAGTTGAAGAGACCCGTACTACTCCCAAAGGGTCACTCAGAAGTTTGCAAGACGAGGACCATTCAAGCAAGCTCTTCGACAAAGGAAATTATGCGCCATTTCGCGACCAAGGTGGGCTGAAGGAAGACAAATATGTTAGAGGCTGATAACTTTGCTCTGCCGTTCGAGCCGAACCCCGCGTCGCGCTCGCTGACCACTATATTTATTGCCAGGACATCTTATCGCGTTGCTGCCCGACCGACCGCGCACTTGCTGACAAGCGCATCTCCGAGAGACGATGTGACATGATCTACCGCTCTCGTTTCTCGACGTTACTGGCAGGTGCGCTGGTCACACTGGCCTCTCTCGACACAGCATTGGCACAAACACCTGCCGCGAAACCCGAACCGGTGCCCCCACCAGCCGACGTGGCGAAGCCTCCCGCCGACGCCGTGAAGACGACGTCTGGTCTCGCCTCGAAGGTGCTCCAGCCAGGCACAGGACAAGAGCGTCCTGGCGCAGACGATCTCGTCACCGTTCACTACACCGGATGGACCACGGACGGAAAGATGTTCGATAGCTCAGTGGCCCGCGGAACACCGAGCACGTTCCCCGTGAACCGCGTGATCAAAGGGTGGGGAGAAGGTGTGCAACTGATGGTCCAGGGCGAAAAGCGCCGCTTCTGGATCCCGCAGGAGCTTGCCTATGCCGGCCAGGCGAGTCGCCCTCAGGGAATGCTGGTCTTCGACGTCGAGCTCATGGCCATCGTTCCATCACCCACAGTTGCGCCTCCGGACGTGGCCGCGCCACCCTCCGACGCCGCGAAGACGGCGTCTGGACTGGCCTACAAGGTGCTCAAAGCCGGCACGGGAACGACGAAGCCCACGCGGCGCAGCGCGGTGACGGTTCATTACTCTGGGTGGACCACGGACGGCAAACTTTTTGACAGCTCGGTGATGCGCGGCCAGCCGGCCAGCTTCGGTCTCGATGAGGTCATCGCCGGTTGGACCGAAGGCGTGCAGTTGATGGTCATCGGCGAGAAGACGCGCTTCTGGATCCCCGAGCGGCTCGCGTACGAGGGCAAGAGCGGGTCGCCGCGCGGCATGCTGGTCTTCGACGTGGAGCTGATTGCGATCAAGTAAGGCGCGTTCGCTGCGCTCGCCCAGCGGGGGCCTCGCGCTTCGCGCTCGGTGGGACCGGCGGCGCCGGTGGGACCGGGCTCCGCCCGGATGGGAAGTCGTTCCCCACCGCGAGCAGAGCGAGCGGCCCCACCGACCAGAGGCAAGCGGTCCCACCCAGCAGCGAAGCGGCGAGGCCTACGGCGAGCGCAGCAAGCGTTCTTGAGCGAGCGCAGCGAGCCCGCCCCAACCGAGCGAAGCGAGGCCCCGTGACTGTCTGCCTCATCACGCCCGACCGTGGCGACTGCGGCGTCCGCCTCGATCGGGTACTGCTTCGCCACCTTGCCCACTTGCCCAGCATCTCGCGAACGCGCATTCAGTCGTGGATCAGAGCGGGCGCGGTCCGCGTCAACGGCGCACGCCTCGGGCACGTTGATGAACGCCATCATCGCGCACGCGCCTGGCGCTCGACTGATTCACCGACTCGACAAGCAGACCTCGGGCCTTGTCCTCGCCGCCAAGGTCCGCACCGTGCAAACCGCGGTGCAACACGCCATGGGGCGTCACGCGGTCTCGAAGGAATATCTCACCGTCGTCTTCGGCAAGCCGTCACCAGCGCGCGGCACAATCGATCTCGCGCTCGATCGCGACCCCTGGGACCGACGTCGCGTCATCGTGCGCGATCGCGGGGGCGTGCCCAGCGTCACGAAGTACGAACGACTCCGCGTCGCGCGTCCTCTATCGCTCGTGTGCTGCCGCTTGATCACGGGACGCATGCATCAGATTCGTGTGCACCTCTCCGCACGCGGATGGCCCATCGTCGGCGACCCGACGTATGGGCCGTCGCGTCTGACCGGCTTCGCAGACGCCCGAGCCGAGCAGGCGGCGCGCGCGTTCACGAGGCAGGCGCTGCATGCATGGCGGCTGCGCTTGGAGCACCCGGTGACAGGCGCCACCCTCTCGCTCGAGGCCGCTCTACCAGCCGATCTGGCTGCGTTACTCGACGCCACCGGTCTTGCCCACCTTCGCGGCCGTGAGGCCGCTTCGGCGGACCCACCGTAGCCCGCGGGTCGGATGAGCGAGCGAAGGTGGGCCGTGTGCCGTCCCTAATACAACACCTTCGCCTCGCCGCGTTCGCGAATGAGGCCTTGAAATCTCGAGACGATCAGATCGCGCCGCTTCATGATCGCCGCCCGCTCCTGGTCGGTGAGCCAATCTCGCGTCACCCGTTTCAGGTCGTCGGGCGTGAGCTCTTGCAGGCGTTGAAAGAGGGCGCGGTCGATGAGCTGTAAGCCATCGGGGGCGCGAAGCGTGTCGTGCAGGCGGAACGCTCTCGTGAAGTCGAGCATGATCACGTCCCAATCCTTCGTGTACAGGACGTTGCCCTTGTTTCGATCGGTGTCGTAGACGAGCTCCGCGAACACGAACATTCGCTGCCGTTTGTGGTTCAAGGTCAACGCGCTCGGCGACTGCAGCCCTTTCTTCTCGCGTTCCTCTTCATCCATCAACACGTCGTCGATCCACCAACTGAGGGCGCCGCGTCGACCGTCGACCGGGCGTTCGATGGTCGTAGGGGTCATGTGCCCTAGCCCGAGGAGGGTGGCGAGCTGATACGCCGCGACGTTGTAGCGGTAGGCATCGACGAAGAGACGCTCACCGGCCCGCTTCTTTCCCTGCCGGAGGTCCTCGAGGCTGCTCTTCTCATCGACCGCCTGAAACGCGGCATCGTGCGTGATGCGGCCGTCGCTCAGCGTCAGCCGTAGTGCGCCGGTGATCCCTTTGCCGATCTTTCGCGACGAGACGACCTTGGCGCTCCGCAGGAATTCTTCCTGGGCGGGCGCGTCGAGCGTCGCCGCCGCCGGCGCGGCGGACGGCGCCGGCCTGGGCTTGTCTGCTTGCGCGTTCAGAGCCGCTGAAGAGCAGGTCAGGCCGATGGTCAATGCCGTGACCAACGTGCACGCTCTGCAGGCTCGTGTCATAAGAGCCGGTGGTGAAAGTCCCGGCGAGCACCGCCCTTCGACAGGCTCAGGGCGTCCCGAGCTGGTCGAAAGACGAGACTGGTGAGACGCCCCGCTGGCAAGGCGCGCCGACTGAGAATATGCGGTCATATTTGAAGCAGGAGCAACGCAGCCCGCGGGGGTGGATCACCGGTCGAATGCCGGCGGGACTTTCACCACGGGCTGATAAGGCTCTCTCGTGGCTTCAGAGCATATGGCGAAAACGCCCTCGTCTCGCGGACGGTGGAAATTATAAGAGGGTGGCCATTAGGGCTGACGAGGCGCAAGACGATCACGGTTTCGGCCTGGCGCGTGCCGTTTTGGCACACCCACCGCTGTTCATAAGCTCCTGTAATCGCGCAATAGTGCGTGCTCTTTCAGGCGGCCGGTGCGAGGTCCGCCTTTTGCTCCCGGCTCGTGCATGCACCAGCGGCCGACCCTCTCGTCGTGGCCTCGCGGCCATCTGCGGCACGGCGAAGCGGGTTTCACCATCATCGAGATCCTCACCGCCATCCTGCTGGTGGGCATCCTTTCTGGACTCGCCATCGGCGTCAGCCCCTCCCTGATTCGAACCGCGCGGGGCGAGAGCGGCGCGCAGGAGCTGGACTCCTTTCTCAAGCGTCACCGGGAGATGGCCATCGGCCGTCGGCGGGATATCGAGATCCGCTTTCTGCCGCCGAATCAGGTGCAGAGCGCGCAGCGCGCCGTGCCAGACCCGCCCAACCCGACGCCGGCTCCCGAAGTGCTCGAGACGATGACCTTCGAAGGATCGATCGAGTATTGGAGCCCGGCGGGTGTCGCCGATACACCGGATTCGTTTGGCAACGCGAATCCGATCACGCTAGGCGGCGTGGCGCCCGTCATGTTCTCGAGCGAAGGATCGCTCCTCGATGCCGGGGGCAATCCGGTGAACGCCACCATCTCGCTCGGCGTCGACGGCGACCCATTGACGGCGACCGCCGTCACGATTCTCGGCACGACGGCGAGCGTGAGCCGCTGGCGTTGGACCGGCGTCTACGGTGGATGGGTCCGATGAGCGTGACGGAACAGGAGCCAGACATGACGCACATGGCAGACAGGCTGCTCCGGCCAGGCACGACGAACGACACGGGACGGTCGGCAGCAGGCTTCTCGCTAGTCGAAGTCGTGGTGGCGATGTCGATCCTGCTGGTGGGCCTTTTCGGCCTCGCACAAGTCTTTTACGTCGGGCTGAACATCGCCAGCGCCTCGACGCCCAATCTCATCGCTCGTGAGAAAGCGCGCGAGGCGATCGAGAGCGTGCACACGGCGCGAGATACGCACACGATCCTGTGGGCGCAGATCCGCAACGACGCGGCTCCTGACGATTGTCCGCCGGGCACGACAGGGGTCGGCGACGGCGAGTTCCTGAACGGCGAGAACCAGATGCAGGCGCCCGGCCCGGACGGCCTGGTCAGCACCGGCGACGACACCGGACACGAGTCGCTCCCTGGTCCTGACAGCCAGTTGGGCACGGCCGACGATGTTCCGCTCGTCGGTTATACGCGCCAGATTTCGATCTGCGACGTCGATGGCAATGCCGACCTGCGGCAGATCGTCGTGACGATCGGCTACGACGGCGCCAAAGGGTTCGGCAGCCGGCGCCGCGAGTATCGGCTCGTCACGTTCATCTCGAGGTTCTCATGAGCACGCGTGCCACGTCACAAGCGGCGGCCGCCGACGCCGGCTTTTCGCTCGTCGAGGTACTCGTCTCGATGGGGATCATGCTCCTGGTGCTCTCCGGCACGTTATCGATCATGTCGAGCGCGATGAAGTCGCAGCAGACGATGAAAGACGTGCTCGATATGAACAGCCACCTGCGCGCCTCGATGGACCTCATCCAGCGCGACTTGCTGCAAGTGGGTCAGGGCCTCCCGGTCGGGCGGCGCGTCGGCGTGCCGAACGGCGACGGCGCCGTCGCCATCAACCGGCCGGGCCCGGGCGACGTGGACGGGTGCGGGGGTGTGACGACCTTCGGCACCGATCCGACGATCCCGGCGGTCAGCGTGGGCCCAGGGATCGGCCCTCCCATCAACGACGAGTGCACCGACGTCATCACCATTCTCGCCGCCGACAACGTGTTTGGATCCACCGACAACCTGGCCGGCGAGGTGCCGGTATGGGCCATCAGCGCCGATGGCACGACGGCGACGCTCAGCGACGTGGTCGACATTGCCGACGACCCGGACGTTGACGGCGACAACCTGCGGCCAGGCGACCTGCTGATGTTGGTCAAGGGCATCAACAGTGTGTTGATGCAGGTCACCGCCGTGGCCGGGCAAACCGTCACGTTCGGCACCGGCGCCGACGACCCGCTCGGCCTGAACCAGTTCGACGCGGGCCTCGATGTGCTGGGCACGATCAACCAACTGAAGGATCAGGCGCCCGCAGACAACGATGAGCCGGATGACACGGACAACAACGGCGTGACTGATTCGTTCACGCGGGCCGTCCGCATCCGCATGGTCACGTACTTCGTCGACGTCACCACCAATCCCATGAATCCGCGCCTCGTGCGCATCGTGAACGGCGGGCAAGCCAACGCCGTCGGGTTGGGGGTTCAGGCTTTTCGG
>JAIVJN010000289.1:6272-13921 GCA_020200025.1 Acidobacteriota bacterium
ACCTATGACATCGCCAACCTCGTCACCAATCCGACCGCGGTCAGCATGAATGCGGCGGATCTCGACGGGACCGGCGCCTGCGCCGATGCGGCGACACCGGATCCCGACCCCTGTTCCGAGAACCAGATCCGCAAAGTCAATGTCGTGCTGTCGATGAAAGCGTTCGAGGCCGGTGCGTCGTCGCACTTTCGCGGCAACCACACGCAGAACACGCTGGTCACGCAGGTCAGCTTGCGCAGCATGGCGTTTGTCGATCGGTATCGCTGAGGGAGACTTCGATGACTGCACGCACGAATGAACAGGGAGTCGCGCTCATCTCGGCTCTCCTGGTATTGATGCTCATGTCGGCGATGCTCGCCGGCTTCATCGTCATGGTGAACGCCGACGCAGCCGCGGGCGGCATCCATCGCGACTCCACGCAAGCCTACGCCGCTGCACACGGCGGCGTCGAGAAGCTGACCGCCGATCTCGGGCAGGTGTTCAATGGGAATTTCAGCCCGACCGGCGATCAGCTCGACGCGTTGACGACGCCGGCGATGGAGCCCGACCTGCCGGGCATCTCGTTTCTCCGTCCGAATGGGACGTCGGGGTATCGGATCACCTTCGCAGACGGCAACGGCGACGGCAATCCTGATGTCGCCGACGCCAACGGTACGCCGATCGGCACGGGACCGTACCAGGGCCTGGTCGGCTTGATCACCCCGTACCAAGTGGAGGTGACGGCGCGCACCCAGGGCAACGCCGAGGTGCGCATGCGGCGCACGATGCAGACGATCGCGATTCCTGTGTTCCAGTTCGGCATCTTCTCGGAGAACAACCTGAGCTACTTCGCCGGCCCCAATTTCTCGTTCGGCGGTCGGGTGCACACCAATCAGCACCTGTTCCTCAAGCAGGACAACGGGGCCACGCTGACGCTGCGCGATCGGGTGACCTCGGTTGGCGAGGTGATTCGCAACTACTTATCGAATGGTGTGTCGGGCACGCACGACGGGACCGTGCGCATGTCCCGAGCGGCAGGATGTCCCGCCGCGCCGGCCGCAGCGAACGGATCATGCTTCAACCTTCTCAACACGCAGAGTAGCGTCACCAATCAGGGCAGCCTCAACGCAACCCTGGTGGCTGCACAGGCCGACAAGGACAACGACACGGCCCTTGCGCTCAACCCGCAATGGACGGGGGTTTCGCTGGACACGTCCGACGAATGGCTGCGGAACTGGCGAACCGGCGCCAAGCGTCTCGATCTACCGATCGTGAGCGACGGAGCCAGCCCCGTCGATCTGATCCGGCGGCCCCCCGTCGGCGAAGCGGCAAATGGCGCCATCGGGCAGCAGCGCTTCTACAACATGGCGACGCTGCGCATTCTGATCTCGGATCGTTTCGAGGATCTCGTTGGCCCGCCGGCGGCGTTGCCTGGCGTCGTCTTCACCGCCGCCGGAGCGACCGCGTCGCCGGTGCGACTCCGCGGAACACTCACGCCGCCAGCCGGCATCGCGGGTGTAAACGGCAGCCTGCCCGCCACCCCTTACCCGCTCGCTGCCTCGAACGCGAACGCGGCCACGGGATACCGGACAACAGCGGGCACCTCGGGTATCGACGGATGGATCCTCATCAACCGACAGGATCGCGACGGCAACTGGACCGACGTCACGTGGGACATCCTGAGCCTCGGCTTCTCCGGACGACGGCTCTCTACCGGCGCCATCGACAACCCGGACGACACCGCCGCGTGCGGCAACTACCATCTGAACTCCGTCGTGCGCTTTCAGCGGCCGCGCGACACGGGTGGCGCCGCACTGTGCGCGCCGGCCAATCCGCCCCTGGCGCAGCTCGCGACCGACTTCTGGCCCAACGTTCTCTACGACGCGCGCGAAGGTATGCTGCGCGACGACGAGAATGCACGGCCGCAGGCGGGCAACCCCAGCAACGTCGCCGGCGTGGCGGCGAACCAGCAGCGGCTGTACTGGGGGGGCGTGATGCACTACGTCGAGCTCGACATCAACAACCTCCGCCGCTGGATCCGTGGCGAGATCGGTGCCACGGCGAACAACAGCGCGGCGTGCTTGAACGGCGCCGGGCCGACGACGTGCCCGATGGATGTCACCGGCTTCGTCGTCTACTTCTCGGACCGCCGGGGAAACCGCAACTTCGGCGCAGATGGCGTTCCGGCCGCGGGCAGCGACGCGAACGGGCCCACCTTTGGCGACGACCTGGAAACGGGTGAGTTGGGATTCGAAGACATCATCAACACGACCGCGACGAGCGCACCGAACAACGCGCTCGATCACCAGTTCGAGGATGCGCAAGGTGACGACCGCTGGGCTGAGGACGTGAACGAGAGCGGTACCCTGCAGGTCTATGGCGGGACGGCGCGATTGGTTTCCGGCCCTATCGGAGCGATGATCAATCCTCTGCCAAATGCCTCGTATACGCCCGTGGGTGGTCTGTACAACCTCTTTACGACGCCGATCGACCGGAATGTCGCGCGCGTCAATCGCGCGTTTTTCTTTCGCCGCGCGCTCAAGCTGATCAACGGCGGCCGCGGCAATCTGCCCGCCAACGGCTCGCAGGGTCTAACCGTCGCGTCCGAGAATCCGGTCTACGTCCAAGGACACTTCAACGCCTGCAACAACATCTTGCCGACGTCAGGAGCCGACAACTGGGCCCTTACCTGTGTCGGTGCCGGCTTCGGCAACGTGCCCGGCAACGATCATGTCTCGGCCGCGGTGATCGCCGATTCGGTAACCCTTCTGTCGAATCGCTGGAACGACATCCGCTCGTTCCTGATGCCCAACGACGCCGCCTATTCAACGGCGCCGAACAGCGCCTCGCCCAATCAGAACCGTCGGCTCGCGGCCACAACGTGGTATCGACTGGGCATCATCGGCGGCAAAGGCCTCAGCTTCCCACGCGCCAGCGTCGCGCCCACTGCGCGTGACCACACCGACTTCGGGACCGACGGCGGCGCCCACAACTTCCTCCGCTACATCGAAAACTGGGGGGGCCAGACGCTGAATTATCGGGGGTCGCTCATCAGCTTCTACACCAGTCGCCAGGCGGTTGGGACCTATAAGTGCTGCAGCAACGTCTACTCGCCGCCGAGCCGTGGTTACGTGTTCGATGCCGAGTTCCTGAATCCGAACCTGCTGCCGCCGCGCACGCCCATGTTCCGGGACATCAACACGTTGACGTTCCGGCAGATACTGCGGCCGACGCAATAGCGGGCTGACAAGACTCCGAGCCGGAAGGTAGAAGGTGGAAATACGCGCCTTCTGCCTTGCGTCCGAGCTCTTGCGCGGCCTGCTGGGCCTGCACGCAGTCCTTGGCCGCGCGGCGGGCGAGTTGCGCGGTTTCTTGAGCGACTCGCATCGGCTGTGCTTCAATAGACGGCCGCCATGTTGCGCCCTTTCACAGGCTCAGGGCGCCCTGAGCTCGTCGAAGGGTGTCTGCCGCTCCCCTTCGTCCTCTGTCTTCTTGCCCTGTGTTTGACGGCGGTCTCGGCGGCGGCGCAGTCCGCCAACGACGACGAGCGCATCGACGGCCCACCCGCCCCCGACCTGCCGACCGTGGTCGCGCGCGACGCCGAAGGCCGCGCCACGATCCGCACCATGCGCCTGCCGTCGCCGCTCGAGATGGACGGGCGCCTCGACGAGCCCTTCTACCGCGACGTCAACGGCGTCAGCGACTTCGTGCAGCAGGAGCCCGCCGAAGGCACGCCCGCTACCGAGCGCACCGACATGTGGGTGTTCTTCGACGACGACCACGTCTACGTCGGCGCGCGCATGTGGGAGTCGGACAAAACGCGCCGTGTCACGAGCGACATGCGCCGCGACTCGAACAATCTCTATAACAACGATCACGTCGCGGTGTTGTTCGACACCTTCTACGACCGCCGCAGCGGCTACTTCTTCTACACCAACGCGCAGGGCGGTATGGTCGACGCCCAGCTCACGAACGAAACGCCCAACAACAACTGGAATGGCGTCTGGGACGTCCGCACGGCCGAGTTCGAGGGCGGCTGGACGGCCGAGTTCCGCTTCCCCTTCCGCTCCGTTCGCTTCGCGGAACGGGGTCACCTGTGGGGCGTGAACTTCCGCCGGGTCGTGAAGTGGAAGAACGAGATCTCGTTTCTCACGCCCATTCCAGCGTCGTACGGACGCCGTGGCCTCACCAAGATCTCCTCCGCGGGAACCATGGTCGGCATCGACCCGCCGACCGGCCTCACCAACCTCGACATCAAGCCGTACATCCTGGGATCGACGACGAGCAACAACGTCGCCGCACCGCGAGTCGCCAACGATCTCAACGGCGAGGTGGGCGTCGACGCCAAGTGGGCCGTCACCCAGTCCATCGTCACCGACTTCACCTACAACACCGACTTCGCCCAGGTCGAAGACGATGAAGCACAGGTGAATTTGACGCGCTTCAGCCTGTTCTTTCCCGAGAAGCGCGAGTTCTTCCTCGAGGGTCAGGAGTATTTCAACTTCGCCGGCGGCGGCGCCATGCAGGGCGGCAACATGGGCCCCACCGCGACGAACAACCCACCACCGTCGAACACGCCCGTGGTGTTCTTCAGCCGTCGCATCGGTTTGCAGAACGGGCAAGTGGTGCCCATCTTTCTCGGCGGCCGCGCGCTGGCCCGCACCGGCGGCGTCACCATCGGCGCCCTGCACATGCGGACCGACGACACGCCCGACGCACGCGCGAGCGAGACGAACTTCTCGGTGCTCAGGCTCAACCGCGACATCCTCAGCCGCAGCCGCGTGGGCGTGATTGCCACGCGCCGGGCGCCGGGTCAGGGAAGCGCGGCGGAGAATTATGCCTACGGCGCCGATGCGAGCTTCAACCTGCTGACCGACCTCGCCGTCAACGCCTATTGGTCGGGCACCGAGACCAACGGCCGTAACGGCGATGACACGAGCTATCGCGGCCAATTCAATTGGAATGCCGACCGCATGGGCCTTCAAGTCGAGCACCTCTACGTCGGTGAGGACTTCAACCCGGAAGTCGGCTTCCTTCGCCGCCAGGCGTTCCGCCGCAGCTACGGGTCGGCACGGTTCAGTCCGCGTCCGGCAGGCAGCACGACCGTGCGCAAGCTGTTCTACGAAGGGAGCTACGACTACGTGGCGAGCGCGGCTGGTCGCGTCGAATCGCGCGAAGCTCAAGTCGCGTTCCGTCTGGAGTTCAACAGCAGCGACGCGTGGGCCTTCGAGTACTCGGACACCTTCGAGGCGCTGACTGCGCCGTTCACGGTCGGGCGCGGCGTCACAGTCCCCTCGGGCGAGTACTCGTTCAAACAGGGACGCTTGATCTACACGCTCGGGCCGCAGCGCAAGCTGTCGGGCACGCTCTTCGCCGGGGGTGGGCAGTTCTACGACGGCACGCTGATGGAACTGACGTGGCGTGGACGCCTCGAATTCTCGCCGCAGCTCTATGCCGAACCCACGATCTCGTGGAATCACATCGATGTGCCGTGGGGGCGGACGAACAACAACCTCTTCGGGACCCGCCTCACCTACACGCTGACCCCACGCATGTTCGTAGGCGCGCTGGTGCAGTATCAGTCGCTCACCGCCAGCGTCAGCTCGAACGTCCGGTTCCGCTGGGAGTATCGTCCTGGCAGCGAGCTCTTCTTCGTCTATAGCGACGGCCGCACCACCAACGCCGCCGGTTTCCCGGATCTCGAGAACCGAAGCGTCATCGTCAAGGCGACGAGGCTGTTACGTTTCTAGCAGGTTGCTGAGAACCCAGCAACCTGAAGGTAGAAGCCAAAAGGCAGAGGCCAGAACGCGAACAGCTCGCCTGCCGCTGGCCGCCTGCCGCGAGAGCTTATTTCTCCGCCATGAACGGATACGTCCAGTCGGTGGGCGGCGCGAATGTTTCCTTCACGCTGCGCGCGCTCGCCCACCGCAGCAGATTCATCTTCGACCCCGCCTTGTCGTTCGTGCCCGACGCTCTGGCGCCACCGAACGGCTGGTGGCCGACGACGGCACCGGTGGGCTTGTCGTTGATGTAGAAGTTGCCCGCGGCATTCCTCAGCGCCGAGGCGGCTTCGACTACGGCGCGACGGTCGCGCGCGAAGATGGCGCCGGTGAGCGCATAGGGCGATGTCTCGTCGACGATGGCCAGCGTCTCGAGCCATCGGGCATCGTCGTAGACGTAAACGGTGAGGACAGGACCGAAGATCTCCTCGCAGAGCAGGCGATAGCCCGGATCCTTGGCCTCTACCAGCGTCGGCTCGATGAAATACCCCGCTTCGCCGTAACAGCCTCCGCCGGCGATGATGCTCGCGTTCTTCCGCGCATCGTCGATGTAGCCCGAGATCTTGTCGAACGCCTTCTTGTCGATGACCGCGCCCATGAAGTTGCGGAAGTCGCGAACGTCGCCCACCTTGATGTCTTTCATCATCGCGACCATCCGGTCCCGTACCTCGGGCCACAACGAGGTGGGGATGTAGGCGCGGCTCGCCGCCGAGCACTTCTGACCCTGATACTCGTAGGCGCCGCGCACCAGGCCCACCGCCAGTTCCTGCACATCGGCCGACGGATGCGCCACGACGAAGTCCTTGCCGCCGGTCTCGCCGACAATGCGCGGGTAGGAACGGTAGCGGCCAAGGTTCTGGCCGACCTTCTGCCACATGCTGTTGAACACGGCCGTGCTGCCGGTGAAGTGGATGCCGGCGAGCTGCGGGTGGTCGAGCAGCACGTTCGACACATCGACGGCATCGCCAGGCACGAAGTTGATGACGCCTGGAGGCAAACCCGCCGCTTCGAGGAGCTTGAGGATGTAGTACGCGCTCACCATGGCGCTCGAGGCCGGTTTCCACACGACGGCACAGCCCATCAGCGCGGGGGCGGCGGGAAGATTGCCGCCGATCGCCGTGAAGTTGAACGGCGTGACCGCGTAGACGAATCCTTCGAGTCCGCGATAGTCGGTCTGGTTCCACGTGCCGTGCGTGCTCACCGGTTGCTCGCGGTAGATCTCCTCGGCGAAAGCCACGTTGTAGCGCCAGAAGTCGATGAGCTCGGAGGCGGCATCGATCTCAGCTTGATAGGCCGTCTTCGATTGACCGAGCATCGTCGCGGCATTCAGCGTTTGCCGCCACGATGTAGTGAGAAGCTCGGCCGCCTTGAGAAACACAGCGGCACGGTCCTCCCACGCCCATCCCGCCCACTCGCGTTGGGCGATCGCGGCCCGATCGGCCGCGCGTGCGACATCGCAGGCGGTCGCCTTGTGCCAATCGGCGAGCACGTGCGCGTGCTCGTGCGGCATGACGGCCGTCTGGGTGGAGCCGTTGCGAACCTCTTCGCCGTCGACGACGACAGGGATGTCGAGGCGCTCTCCCGCCATCTCGTCGAGCCGCGACTTGAGAGCGGCGCGCTCGGGGGTGCCGGGGGCGTAGGTGAAATTCGGATCGTTCTGCGCCGGCGGCGCGCGGCGCACGCCAGCGAAGGGAGCAGGCATGGGGGTCTCCAAGGATACGAGCGAAAGACTACATTCTAGCGTCGTGACGCGGACTGACGATCGCCAAGTCAGAAGGCAGAAGGCAGAAGGCAGAAAGCACCAGCGTCGACTTGCCGCGCAGAATGTGAGGGGGCAGGCACCTCGGGCGGCGCAGATCCTGCCACCTCGGATAGACCAAACAGGGAATT
>JAIVJN010000290.1 GCA_020200025.1 Acidobacteriota bacterium
GATCGAGATTGGCCCTGATGTGTTCAAGTAGTGGAATTCCGCCGAGCCGCATCAGAATGTGCCGCCAAACCGCCGACCTGGGCGGCGGCGATACGTATTGACAACGTGCTAGGATACGTATAT
Organism: Acidobacteriota bacterium; assembly: GCA_020200025.1. Classification (GTDB taxonomy): domain Bacteria; phylum Acidobacteriota; class Vicinamibacteria; order Vicinamibacterales; family UBA2999; genus JAIVJN01. Next base: position 124 of record JAIVJN010000290.1, read on the forward strand.
GCCAAAGCTGACGCTCAGCGTGGACGAAAAGGTGGTTCGGGGCGCGAAGCGCTACGCGGCGGCCCGCGGCACCTCGGTCTCGCGGCTCGTCGAGCGCTATCTCGACCTCTTGTCGAAGCCGCCCAAGACCGATGATCAGACGCCGGTTTTGCGTATGCTCCGCGGCGCGGCCCGCGGCGTGCCGGTTGATGCACATCGCCGGCATCTCAGCCGGAAATACCGGTGAAGCGTCTTCTGCTTGACCTGAACGTCTTCCTCGACGTCATTCTCGACCGTCCGCCCGACGCTGATGTCGCAGCCGCGTTGTGGGCAGCGATCGAACGCGGACACGGCCACGGCATGGTCCCCGCCCACGGCGTCACGACGATCTTCTATCTCCTCGAGAAGGCTCGTGACGCAGCGTTCGCCCGCCAGGGCGTGGAACGTCTGATTGCCGTCTTCGCCGTCGCCCCGGTCGATGACAACGTCGTCCGACGGGCACTCGCGCTGGCTTGGCCTGATTTCGAGGATGCCGTCTGCGCGGCGGCTGCCGAAGCCAGTGGTTGCGACGCTCTTGTGACACGCGATCCAGACGGGTACCCCAATGCACCGTTCCCGGTGATCGACGCGGCGGCTGCGCTCAGTTGGCTCACGCAGGAATAGTTAAGTTGTCGCCTTGGTTCGTTCGGAGCCACAGGCGCGGGCTCGGCAGAATGCGAGAAGAAAGCCGAACCGTCCTTCGGGCAGCTTGGTCGCCGAACCAGACGTGCCCGACGCTCCGATAAATGCCAACCCGCGTTCGCGGAACCATCGTTCGAACCTACGAGGGCCCTTACGGCGAATTATTTGTCGTGGAGATTTCCGTCGCGAATCGCGCGCTGCAGCTCTTGCTCGCGCCGCCTGCGGTAATGAAGAAGCAGGGCTTGGTCTTCGACAAGGGTGCCGTGATAGAAGCCATCGGCATGCCGGGGTTCAAGGTCAGCGGCTTGCCGGCTCTGCGAAACGCGTCGATTGACGTCGGGCAAGCGGACCCTGCGGTTGCGCGATGAGAGCGGCAGGCCTGTGTGGAACTAACCCAGCGGTCGGTCAGATTCGCATCGCCGACACCGGATCGATTCTCGCTGCACGTCGCGCCGGACGCCAGCTCGCCGCCAGCACCGTGGTGAGGAGAACGGCCGCAGTCGTCCCCAGCGTTAGCGGATCCTGAGGTGCGATGCCGAAGAGGACGGATCGCGCCAGCCGACTGACTGCTGCCACGCCGAGAGCGCCGACGACACAGCCCACCAATGCGAGCATCAATGACTCCATCACGATTAACCATGCCACTGAAGACGATGAGGCCCCGATAGCCATGCGTACCGCGATTTCGCGTCTCCGCTGAGCGACCGTATACGCCAGCAACGCATATACCCCAGTCGCGGCGGTCAGCAGACCCGCCGCGGCAAACAACGCCACCAACAGCATCGCGAATCGATCCTGTTGCATGGTGTCATCCGATAGCCGCTCCATCGTGGTGACGGAGTGAACCGGTTGATCGGGGTCCACTTTCAACGCCTGGGCGCGTGCCGTCTGGGCCAACGCGCCCGGGTCGATCGTCGTTCGCACCACAACGTTCATGGCCAGATAGGGGTTCTGCGCGTGCGGGATGAAGATCTCTGGTGCCGGATCGCTGCGAGGGCCGTCGTACCTCGCATCGCGGACGACGCCGACGACCTGGCGCGGAGACGGACCGCTTTGGTAGTCGAGTATGAGTGTGCGGCCCACTGGATCCTGGCTCTTCCAAGCGCTCCGAGCCAAACTTTCGTTGATGATGACGACAGGCGGCGCACCCAGTTCATCTTGCGCTGAAAACTCGCGGCCTGACACGAGCGGGAGTCCAAGCGTAGTGAAGTACTCTGGCGTCGCCATTCGAACGTTCGCCTCTGCGAGAGCGTACCCGTCGGGACGGGCGCCCTCCAACCAACACGGCCGATAGAAGTCTGAGCCGATCGTGCTCATCGGAAGTACCGTGACCGCGGCGACCGACGCTACGCCGGGCAACTCGCGGATGGAGTCGAGAACCCGACCGTAGTAGTCGTTCCTTAGCTGGGCCCCTGGGTACCTCGTGACATCGGGCGCGATTCGCAACACGAGCAGGTTCTGTGCGTCGAAGCCAGGGTCGACGCGCTGCAGCCCCGCGAAACTACGGGCCAGCAGTCCGGCGCCGACGAGGAGCACGACCGTGACGCCGATCTCAGCGATCACGAGCGCGCGTCGCACCCGGCTCGCGTTCTGTCCAGAGACCGGCGCGCCGTCCCTCAGTGCGGACGCGATCGCTGTGGAACTGCCTCGAAGGCCCGGAAGCACCAGGCCGATGATAGTGACCAAGAGAGCCACGGCGATCGCCAACAACACGACGCGGGCGTTCACCTCGACCTCGTGCAACCGAGGTATATCCGACGGCGCAAACGCGATCACGGCACCCAACGAGAATGCCGTGAGGACGATGCCACGAGCGCGGTCAGTACTGCGCACAGTGCAGTCTCCGCCAGATGCTCTCTGACGATGCGCGTCCGGCCGGCGCCGAGCGCCAATCGAATGGCCATCTCCCGCGCACGTGCCGCGCTATGCGCAATCGCGAGACTCGCCACGTTGGGCGCAGACGAGCAAGAGCAAACAAAACACAGCGCCGAACACGAGCAATAGCCCGGTGCGGCTCGAGCGCACCAACTCCTCGCTCAGCGGCACCAACTGAACGCTCCACTCGGCATTTGTACGCGGATGATCGGCAGCGAGGCGGGCCGCGAGGATCTCCATCCTGTCCGTCGCGGCCTCACGCGATAGACCGGGTTCCACACGACCGACGACGCGCAAGAATCGGAAGTCCCGAGGCGGCCCGTCGGGAAAGCGCTCGCCACGATATGACTCGCGCATATCCCAAGGAGTCCAGAAGGCCGCACTAATATCCGGAATGGCAAAGTTGGCAGGCATGACTCCCAGAACACGCCAGTGGCGACCCTCAACGTAGACGGTTCCTCCGACCAACGCGGGATCTGCGCCAAGGCTCTGCCACAGCCGATGACTGAGAACGAGGACCGGCCCCTGGCTGCCAGTCCTACCGGACGCGATCGAAGGGCTACCTAGGTACTCTTCGTCCGCGAAGGTCCGGCCTAAGAGGGGCGCGCGGCGAAAGACCTCGAAGAAGCCTTTCGTAACCTGGACACCGGTGACCGGCGCACTGCCATCCCGGCCACGCAGAGTCGCCGAGGCTGTCCACCACCCGGTGAGCGCCTCGAATGCATCGTTGTTTGCGACCCAATCATTGACGTTGCCCGGCGATGGCCCCTCGCGCAGGCGGTTCAGCGGTACGTTCGACTCCCAGACCATGACCAACTGTTCCGGGTTGGCATAGGGCAAGGGTTTCAGGATTACCGCGTTGACCAGAGCGAAAAGCGTTGTCGTTGCCGCAACGCCTAGACCGAGGAGCAGAGACACCGTCAGTGTAAAGCCAGGTGTGCGCACCAGCGATCGAAGAGCCCGTGCGAGGTCATGCCCAGTGCCGACGATGACGAGATCCCACATCAGGGCGAGCCACGTCGCCGCAAATGCACCTCGGCCCCGCGCCCGAGCTGTGTCCAGAAGCAGTTCCGCGTCTTCCTTGATCGCTCGCTGCTCCTGAGGATCCCGGCCGCGAAGCAGCCATAGCAGTCGGCCGTAGGCACGAATCGACCGCGACGAAGGCGGCTTCATGCGCGTCCCTCCTTGCGCAGGGCGCGGCTCGCGCGGGCGTGGGCCACGATCGCTTCCAAGCGCCGGACCTCGCCACCGAGCACGCGCTTCCCGAGGGGCGTGAGCGCAAAGTATCGTCGCCGCTCGTCATCATCACTGGGTCGCTTCTCTGACTCTGCGATCAAGTCCAGGTCTTCGAGCTCGCGAAGGGTTCCATACATGGCTGCCGGCCACACGCGGACATGTCCATCCGTGCGGGCCGCGACCTCCTGCATGATGCTGTATCCATGACGCGGGCCATCAGCGAGGGCCAGCAGAATGTGTAGGACCTTCGGCTTCAACGGCAGCAGGTGATCGATGCTTCGTGGCCTGTCCGACATGCTGGTAAAACCTCGGTGTCGAGTACGCACCGCCGCCCGAGATCAGGTGTCTGCGACGAGTATATATCATTCAGTATACAAACGTGATTGTCACTACCAGATCATGGATTCTTTGCGTGCAGGTGCGCGTGTTCGGAGGTTGTCGGGCCAACTTGCACAGTCCCCATGAGGCCGCCGTCGGCATGATCGAGGATGTGGCAGTGGAACATCCACGTGCCTGGTCGCTCGTCAAAGCTCACGAGAAACCGGGTCGTCGTCTATGGGCAAGGCCAGGCCCTCTTTCGAGGTCGATATGGCGACTTCCGCGGCTCTCGTGGTACATTGAAGCTTCAGTGACTTTCGATCACAGGCTCGCCGGGATAATTACGCCGATTGGCATTAGTGGCGCCGGCATTCGTGTCGGCCGAGGACGGGTGATGTAACCGAGCGCGCCAACACACGAGCATTCAGCTGAGGGCCATCACCCCGAAACGGGCGATGGCCCTTTTGCTTTTCGGGCGGCATTTGAGGCTATGACACGTTATTCGACCATTCCTACTCATCTAGATCTCCCGGCTCTCGAGAGCCGCGTGCTCGATCGATGGCACAGAGAACGCACGTTTGAACGCTCCGTCGAGCAACGTGCCGGTGCGCCACTGTACGCGTTCGATGACGGCCCCCCCTTCGCGACAGGGCTGCCACACTACGGGCACATCCTCACGTCGTACATGAAGGACGTTGTGCCGCGCTACTTCACCATGCGCGGCCGTCATGTGCCACGACGGTGGGGCTGGGACTGCCACGGACTTCCAGTCGAGTATGAGGTCGAGAAGGAGCTCGGTCTCTCCGGCCGTGGCGATATCGTTGCGATGGGGCTTGCACGCTTCACCGAGGAATGCCGGTCGCTCGTGCTGCGTTACGCGGACGAATGGGAGCGGGTGGTCACGCGGCTCGGACGCTGGGTAGATTTCAAGGCCGCCTACAAGACGATGGACCGTCCGTACATGGAGTCTGTCCTCTGGGCCTTTCACCGGCTGCACCAGCTTGGGCTGTTGTACGAAGGTCAGAAAGTCGTTCCTTACTGCATCCGTTGCCAGACACCCCTTTCCAACTTCGAGGCTAGGCTCGACGACGCGTACAGGCCACGATTGGACCATTCGTGCATCGCAAAGTTTCGGCTGGCCGCCGACCCCAATACGTCGTGCTGAACGCGTCTGGGTGGCATCGAATGCAGCCGGGCGGTTTCCACAGCTGACCGAACCACGGCGGCGCGCGAAAGGCAGTGAACTGATCGGCCTGCGATACACGCCGCCATTCCCGTACTTTGCCTCGACGGTGAACGCCTTCGTCGTCCTCTCGGCCGACTTCGTGTCTGCGGATGAAGGGACCGGCATCGTGCATCTGGCGCCGGCATTCGGCGAAGACGATGAGGCTGCGTGCCGCGAAGCGGGCATCGCAGGGCCGCAGCCGGTCCTGGACGACGGTACCTTTGATCGCGCCGTTGCCGACTTCGCCGGCGCAAACGTCTTCGAGGCATCACCACGCATCCTCTCGTGGTTGAATCAGCACGGCCTGCTGTTCGACCAATCCGAGTACCTCCACGACTATCCGCACTGCTGGCGCTGCGATCGACCGCTGATCTATCGCGCGGTGCGGTCGTGGTTCGTGTGTGTCACCGCCTTGAAAGAGGCTCTGCGCGCTCACAACCGGCAGATCAACTGGGTTCCTGACCACATTCGCACCGGACGCTTCGGGCAGTGGCTCGAGAACGCGCGAGATTGGGCGATCTCGCGCAATCGGTTCTGGGGATCACCGATCCCGGTGTGGCGCTGTGCGGCGTGCCCGAACACCGTGGTCATTCAAAGCGTGAACGACCTGGAGACCCGCGCCGGTCGACCGGTGCCGGATCTGCACCGTCCATACATCGACGACGTAACGTTTGTCTGCGATCGCTGCGGGGCGACAATGACGCGTGCGCCGGAGGTACTCGACTGCTGGTTCGAGTCGGGCTCCATGCCGTTCGCGCAGCTGCATTACCCATTCGAGCAGGAGTCAGAGTTTGCGGCGACGTTCCCGGCTGACTTCATCGTTGAATACGTCGCGCAGACACGTGGGTGGTTCTATACGCTCCACGTACTGGCAGCCGCGCTGTTCGAGAAGCACGCCTTCAAGAACGCGGTGTGCCACGGCGTGCTGCTCGGCGCGGACGGTCGCAAGATGTCGAAGCGGCTCAAGAACTACCCCGACCCGATGGACCTGGTCTCGCAGCACGGATCCGACGCACTGCGCATTGCGTTGCTGTCGTCGCCGGTCGTCAGAGGCGTCGATATCCGCTTCAACCAAGACGCGGTCCGCGATGCGGCGCGACGTTTTGTCATTCCGCTCTGGAATGCTTTTCACTACTTCACGTGTTACGCGGCGCTTGACGAATTCGAGCCGTGCGGCCGGCTGGACGGGCTGTCGCCCCTCGATCGGTACCTACTCCACGAGACTGAGCAGCTGCGTCTCTCGGTCGAGGGAGCCATGGAACGGTACGATTTCGGGGCCGCCTATGATGCCATTGAAGCATTTATCGAAACGCTCAGCGGATGGTATCTGCGTCTGAGCCGGTCAAAAGCCTGGAGCGGCGAGACATCTCCCGCGAAGACGGCGTGCTATGAAGTGCTCCACCTTTCGCTCGAAACGACCGCACGTGTGGTGGCGCCGTTCATGCCATTTGTCGCCGATGCGCTGTACCAATCGCTTGGATCGCGCCACTCGGTGCACTTGGCTGACTGGCCAGTCGCTCGAACCGAGTGGAGGGATGAACGCCTTGCCTCCGAAATGCATGCGATCCGGACCATCGTGCGCCTCGCCAGGAGCATCCGCGAGCGCCTGCGTGTGAAACATCGACACCCGCTTGCGGCCTTGTACGTCGGGGGGGTCGCCGGTTCCGTATTGGCGGCGCACGCCGATCTGCTGGCGCAAGAGGTCAACGTCAAGAAGGTCGAAGTCCTTTCGGATCCTGGCCGATACGTCACGAAGACTCTGCTGCTGAAGACTCCGGATCTCGGCAAGCGCTTGAAGGAGCGTCTGCCATTGCTCCAGCGCGCGGTTGCTGCTGGAGACTATGTCATCAATCCGGACGGAGCTCTCAGAGCCGGAGATGTGGTACTCGATCCTGCCGAGTACTCGTACCGAATGGCGGTTGCGGACCAAACCGAGGCAGTGGCCGCTGAAGGCAACTTGGTCGCGTTGTTGGATGTCGTGCGCGACAACAGGCTCATCCTGGAAGGCGATGCGCGCGACTTGAACCGCGTCATCCAGGATCTCCGGAAGCGCGCGGGCCTTCGCTACTCCGACAGGATCGTGGTGTCCATCTCGGGGAGCGGCCTCGAACCACTTCTGGGGGCGTTCGGCCCGTGGCTCATGGATCAGGCGCTGGCGGTCGCCCTCACGACGACGCAGCCCGACGATGTTGTCGCCGCAGGCGCGGCGCGGCTTGGCTTGGGCTCTGTGCACGTCGCGATTGGATCCGCACCCTCGGATCGGCGCGGGCAGGCCGGAGAACCCAGCGACGTCTCGCCTGGGTAGCGGCCCAATGGTGAGCTGTCGTCGGCCGCGGTACCTGTGCAAGTCGCACTCGCCTGGCTCCTTCGACCCGAAGCTCAGGACGTTGACATGCGCCGGCCTACGCCACGGCTTCGGCGAGACGCTCAGCGCCCACGAGGACGAGAGCGACACATTGACGCATCACGGCACCTTTCTTCGGCGTCCGCCTTCCGGGACGATGGTGTCGCCGCGTGCGAGCATTGCCACCAGCGATGCGATCTTCCGGGCCCGGCCGGCCGGCGTCTTCATGTTGTTCGTGCGAAAGGCGAGCGCGAAGAGATTCCGGCGTCCAAGTATCTCGAACGTCTTGCGCGCCCGCGGATCTGCTTTGATCGCGGCGCGCAGATCGTCCGGGATCGAGGCGTCCGTCGCGGCGCGAATCGGCGCATAGGCGGCGTCCCAACGACCATCCGCCTGGGCGGCATCGACCTGTCGCTGCCCGGACGGCTTCATGCGCCCCGCCGCGGTCAGTCGCCCGACGTGCTCGCGGTTGATCTGGCTCCAGATGCTCCTGGCCCGCCGCGGGGTGTAGCGTTGGAGAAAGGATTCGTCATCGAACGCTTTGCGGATGCCGTCAATCCAGCCCCAACATAGCGCGACGTCCAGGGCCTGCGCGTTGGTGACGGTCGGCTTACCGGCGCCCTTCTTGTAGATCCGCACCCAGATCTCGGTTTCACGCGCGTCGTTTGCGCGCAGCCAGGATTCGAACGCGGCCTCGCTTCTGAAGGCCCTAATCTTCTTCGGGTTCGGAACTACTGGGGCCATGGCCGGTCAGGCTCTCCGGTCGTCTTACACATTCGCGAATGCGGGATGGTAGTGGATCGTCCCGGACTTGCCTTTCAGGATGCCTTCATCGAGCTCGAGCACCATGAAGACGTCCTCGGGCACGTCGTACTCGCAGCGGAGGCCGAAGCGTGACGCTGCCGTGAAGCCGAAACGAGGGTAGTACTCGGCATGCCCGAGCACAATGACGGCGCCGAAGCCTAGTCGCCGGCATCGCTCGAGGCCCTTGTGAATCAGGGCAGAGCCGATCCCTTGACGTTGTCGCGCAGGCACAACGGCCATAGGCGCAAGCCCGACGATTCGCAGCTCCGGGTGTGCCGTCAGCGTGACCGGTGAAAGCAGGATATGCCCGACGATAGCTCCGCTGTCCTCGGCAACAAGAGAGATGATCGGATCCGCCTGCTCGCGCAAGGCATCAACGAGATCGGCCTCCGTGCTCGTCTCGAAGGCCGTCAAGCTCACCGTGCGAATACCCGGAATGTCCGCCGGTCGCTCCGGTCTGATATGCATGGCCGTCCTTCCTCTTGTCTCTCCATCATCGGGCGGCTCAGGAGGTTGCTGAAAAACCCGACACTTGAAGGCAGAAGTCAAAAGACAGAAGTCAGAACGCGAGAATCGTGGGGAGAGTTTTCTGACTTCCGACTTCTCACTTCAGGCTCGAGGCTTTGTCATCAGCCTGCTAAACCGATTCCGGTCCGGGCGATAGACAGGAGATGCCACTCAGAGATCATCCGGTGCACCGCCTCGGTTCGACGGCCCTACAGGATGCGCTGCCAGTACCCGACATCGATCCAGCGGTTGAACTTGAAGCCGGCCTGCTCGAAGTGGGCCACCTTCTTGAAACCAAACTTCTCGTGAAGTGCGACGCTTGCATCGTTGGGGAGGGCGATCCCTCCCATAGCGGCGTGGATGTCACGCTCTCGAAGTGCGGTGAGGAGCTGCGTGTAGAGGATGGAGCCGATTCCACGACCTCCATGGTCAGGAGCGACATAGACCGTCACTTCCGTTGAGAAGCGATAGGCGCGACGCGCTCGCCATCTGGTAGCATAGGCGTATCCCACCATGGCACCAGCCCGTTCGGCAACCAACCACGGCAACGATGCCACCTGGACCTCTTCGAGGCGTCGAGCGATCTCGGCGGCGACGACTGGCTCTTCCTCGAAGGTCACGACCGTCTGTGTGACGTAGTGATTGTAGATGCCAGCCACCGCCTCTGCATCCTGAGCAGCCGCGGCTCGAACGGTAACTTTCTCCGAGTCTTGAACTGCCATGCCGTGACGTCTGTCAACTATCGCGAGTCGACCTGCCTATCGCGGGCGGGTTGCTCGATTCCCACTATAACGCCGACGGTCTGAGGTAAACTGCATCAGCAGCCCCATGTTCCGCGTCATCCGCGCCGTGCTGGCGGCGAACGGCTCCTTTGGGCTAGACTCCGCGCGCAATGGGGACACTTGGCGGGTCGATGATCCGAGGCGCCGGCGCCCTTTTCCTCTTCACGTTCGTGCTGAACGCCGCGCAGCCCGTCTCCGCGCGTCCTGAGTACCTCACGAAGTTTCAGGCGGATCCATTTCGGCGTGCAGAAGTCGATGGCTGCGGGACCTGCCATGTGAACAATGCAGGCGGAGGCGCACGCAACGATTTCGGAGGCGCCTTCGAGGCTGCCGCGCAGGAGATCACGCCGCTACTGCGCGCCAACTTCCCGCAGCAGTTCCGGTTTGACACCGTGAAACTGCCCGACGGCTCGCTGTTCTCCTTCTCCGATCCGAAGGGTCAGTTCGTGGTGGTCGAGCGCGAGAACCAGAAAGTTCTGGCCGATCTGACGACGCTCGGCGCGCCGCGGGCTGCGCCTTTGCCGATGCCGGAAAACCGGATGGGCTTTTTCGTGGCGAGTGAGGGCCTGAGTCACGGCGGTCACCTGGGTGGACTCGCGGGCGCCGATCGTCACTGCCAGAATCTGGCGAAGGCGGCGGGTGCGGACGACCGCACGTGGCGTGCGTATCTGAGCACCAGTTTCGCGGAGAAGCCGGCAGTAAACGCGGGCGATCGAATCGGCAGCGGTCCCTGGTACAACGCTAAAGGCGTGCTCGTCGCCCGAGGCCCAGCGGACCTGCACGCGAAGGACCATTTTCGCCCTGAGCTCTTGTTGACGGAAAAGGGCGACAGCGTCGGCGCATCTGGCGGCAATGCCGGCGCACGTCTCAAGATTGTGACCGGCTCGCTGCCCAACGGAACCGCGGCCGTGGGCATGAACTGTCGCAACTGGACGAGTGAGGCCGACGGCGAGGCGCTGGCCGGTGAGCTGACCGGGTCATGGAATTCGGCAACCACGATCAGTTGTGGTCGCCCGACGTCTCGTGAGGCCGCGCCCGAGGCGCGTCTCTACTGTTTTGCCGCCAAGTAACGGCGCCCGGCATCCGCCTCTGCTGATTGACGAATCGAACGCGAACAGAGTACAATTGTGGCCGTCGATCGAGCGAAGCGGCTGTCTACTGGCTCGCCTGGCCGCGCCCTCGCCACTCTCGGCGGGCGATGCAACCTTTCGCCCGCGTCTCTGCAGGAGAGAGTCATCCATGAGGTTCTCACTGCTCAGTTGCGGCCTGACCTGGCTGGCACTCCTCCTCGTCGCACCGTCCGGCGCGAGTGTCGCTCCCGGTCAAGAGCCCGCGACCCCCTCGTCGGGCGACTCACAGCGTGCGTTCGTACAGACGTACTGCGCCGGGTGTCACAACGAGCGCCTCAAGAGCGGCGGCTTCTCGTGGTCGGAGATCGACCTTGCTCACCCGGAACACAACACCAAGCAGGCCGAGGAAGTCGTTCGTAAGCTCCGCGCTGGATTGATGCCTCCGGCCGGTTCGCGCAGACCAGAGCCGGCCATCCTGCAGGAGTTCAGAACGTCGCTTGAACACAAGCTCGACGAGGCGGCCGCCGCGCGTCCCTATTTCAAGGCCCCTGAGCTGCACCGCATCAATCGCCGCGAGTACCGCAGCGCAATTCGTGATCTCCTGGGCATCGACATCGACGTGTCGGCCCTCCTCCCGCCGGACGCGCGCACCGGGTCGTTCGACAACATGGCGGATGCGCTCACGGTGAATCCGGCCCTGATGCAGGCCTATATTCGGGCGGCCGACAAGGTCGCGCGTCAAGCGCTCGGCGATCCGCAGGCGCCGCCCGTGATGGTGACCTACGACGTTCCCAAAGTCGTCAACCAGATGCGGCACATCGAAGGCGCGCCCTTCGGTACGCGCGGCGGCACCGCGGTGATCCATCTGTTTCCGGCCGACGGCGAATACACGTTCCAGTCCGAGCTGTACTACTACTACTTGGGCGAGCTCATTGGCGGCAACCTGCCTGAGTCTCTGCAGGGACAGGAGCTCGAGATTTCCGTCGATGGCGCAAGGGTCGCCGCCTTCACCATCGACCCGTTGCTCGAAGGCAACACCGGCACGCTCGTGACGCCTCCCATCCCCATCAAGGCTGGACCGCGCCGGTTGGCCGCGGCGTTCGTCACGAAGGCCGACGGGCCCGTTGAGGATCAGGTGCGTCTGGTCGAGCAGACGTTGATGGACGTCAGCGTGGGTCTGCACCCGGGCATGACCACGCTGCCGCACCTGCAGACGCTCACGGTGGTCGGCCCAGCGAACATCACGGGCGTGTCGGACACGCCCAGCCGGCAACAAATCCTGACCTGCAGGCCGGAGGATGCGTCCCAGGAAGAAGCGTGCGCGAAGCGTATTGTCAACACGCTCGTGCGCAAAGCGTTTCGCCGACCGCCGACTACGGAGGACGTCGACACGCTGATGGAGATGTACAAAATCGGCCGCGAGGAAGGATCGTTCGAGTCGGGCATCCGGACGGCCGTACAGGCAGCCCTCGCACGGCCAGAGTTCGTGTTCCGCTTCGAGCGGGTTCCCGAAGGGATGAACCCTGGCGAGAGCTACCGCATCAGCGACCTCGAGCTCGCATCGCGCCTCTCCTATTTTCTTTGGGGGACAGGTCCGGACGATCAGCTGATCGACGTGGCCGCCCAAGGGCAGCTCCGCAATCCGACCGTTCTCCAACAGCAGGTCGAGCGAATGCTCGCAGACGGCCGGGCCGAGAGCCTGTCGACGAACTTTGCGGCGCAGTGGCTGCGGCTGACCGGTCTCGCCGAGATGCACCCCGAGCCGACCATCTTCCCCGACTTCACACGCAACCTCGCGCAATCGATGCGCCGGGAAGTCGAACTGTTGTTTGACAGCGTCATGCGTGACGATCGCAGCCCACTCGAGCTGCTCACCGCAGACTACACGTTCGTCGACGAGACGCTGGCGAAGCATTACGGCATCCCCAACATCGCGGGCCCTCGCTTTCGTCGCGTGCAGTTGTCCGAC
>JAIVJN010000067.1 GCA_020200025.1 Acidobacteriota bacterium
GAGCGCGACCTCCGCGTGCGCGGTGCCCGCGGCGCGGACGCTCGTGTCGAGGCGACGCGGGCATTGGGCAACGAGCTGTCCGCGCGTGCGCGGGCGCGCGACGAGTGGATTGCGCCCTGGATCCAGGATGTGATGCAGGATGTCCGCTTTGCCGCGCGCCTCCTGATGCGCGATCGGGCGTTCGCGACGACCGTGGTCGTGGTGCTCGGCCTCGGCATCGGGGTCAACAACATCTTCTTCACCGTCGCCTACGCGCACACCCTGCGCGGTTTGCCGATTGATCGAGCCGAACGTGTGGTCCACATCTCGACCCTCGACGATCGCGGCACCGACCGCCCCCTATCCCTTTCCACCTTCGCCGAATTGCAACGGTCCGGGCTGCGATTCACGGCCATCGCCGCCTTTCACAACGCGCCGCTCATCCTCGGCGACGAAAGGCGCGCACCAGACCGCGTCGACGGCGCCTACGTGTCGGCCCGCGCCTTTGGCTTACTCGGCGTGAAAAGCATCCTCGGCCGCTCCTTCACGGCCGATGATGACCGGGCGGGCGCGCCGATGGTCGTGATGCTCGGCAACGCGGCGTGGCAATCGCGATACGGCGGGGAGAGCGCAGTCGTGGGCCGCTCGATTCTCGTCAACGGACTGCCGGCAAGCGTGATCGGCATCGTGCCGGATCGGTCGGGGTTTCCGAGCACCGCCGGCGCCTGGCTGCCGCTCGCTCACGTGGCCGAAACCACAGCGAACGCGCCAACCGTGCAGGTGTTCGGACGCGTTCGCGATGAGGTCGACCTTGTCGACGCGCGCTCGGAAATCGAAGCCATCATCGAGCGTGCCTTGCAGCCACCGGCCACGGCTGCGCTGATCGTCCGAACGACTGCGGACGCGCGCGTCACGGAGGCGGTGCTTCGAGGCGAGCTCCTGGCCCTCGATGCAGGGCTTCCGTTGTACCGCCTCGCGACCATGGCGGCCGTCATCGACGAGGCTGAATGGGGCGTCCGCATGTCCGTCGTGCTGGTCCACATTCTGACGTTGCTCGCGCTCGGGCTCTCCGGCGTCGGCCTGTACGCCGTCACCGCGTACGCGGTCGGACAGCGGACACAGGAGATCGGTCTTCGCGTGGCGCTCAGTGCCAGGTCACAGCAGGTGCGTCGGCTGATCTTCGGACGGGCGCTCGCCCAGATGGCCTTGGGCTTGGGGCTAGGCATTCTGGGCGCCCTCGGGTGGGACCGTGCATTCGCGGACGGACAGCCGGACGTCAGCGTGTCGGACCCGGCGTCGCTCGTGATGGTGGCTGCCGTACTCGTGGCGGTCATGTGCGTTGCCTGTTTCGTGCCGGCCCGCCGGGCGACGCGACTAGACCCCATTGTGGCTCTTCGCCACGAATGACCGTGTCGAACGGTGTCCATGATGCGAGAGCTGCTGCGCCGTGTCTCCTACCTGATTCGGTTTCGCCAACGCGAAAAGGAGCTCTCTGAAGAGATCGAATTCCATCGGGCCATGAGCGAGCGCGAACTAGCGAACGCCGGCGCGGATCGTCTCGAGGCGCTGCGGGCGGCGCAGCGCGCCTTGGGTAACGACCTCTCCGCGCGCGATCGGGCTCGCGATCTCTGGGTCTCGCCGTGGCTGCAGGATCTCTGGCGTGACATCGTGTTCGCGACCAGGTTGATGACGAAAGATCGATCGTTCACGCTGGCCGCGGTGATCGCGCTCGCGCTCGGTATCAGCGTGAACAACACCGTCTTCACCATCGTCAACGCCGGCCTGCTGCGCAGTCTGCCGTTCGACGAGCCCGATCGGATCGTGTCGCTGGGAACGCGCGACGCGCGTTCCCAGCCCGTGGCCGGTCCGCCCGGATATCGCGGTGTGTCATTCCCCGAGCTCGAGGATTGGCGGCGCGGCACGCGCGCGTTCGAGGGCCTCGCCGCCTACACCGACACAACCATGAATCTGGGAGATCCGGCCCGCGCCCCCGAACGATTTGGCGGCGCGTATGTGTCTGCCAACACCTTCGGGCTCCTCGGCCAGCGGCCAGTTCTCGGCCGTGACTTCACCGACGATGACGATCGGGTCGGCGCGGCGCCTGTCGTCCTCCTGGGACATGGCGTCTGGGTGAACCGCTACGGCGCGGACCCGGCCCTTGTCGGCCGTATGGTGCGCGTCAACAGCGTGCCATCGACGGTCGTGGGAATCATGCCGGTTGGATTCAAGTTCCCGGTGGACGCCGACGTGTGGCAACCCATGACGCTCCTCCCGGGTTTGCGCGACCAGACGCGCGAGGCGCGGGCCCTCAGCGTCGTTGGCCGGCTCGCAGACGGCGTGAGCCGCGAACAGGCACACGCCGACGTGGCAGCGGTCGCTGCTCGGTTGGGTCGGGAGTATCCGGAGACCAATCGGGAGATCGTGCCCACGCTGACCACGTACGACGAGCGGTTCGTGCATCCGGTGATGAATCTCCTGTTCATGGTGCTGATGGGAGCGGTTGGCTTCGTGCTGCTCATCGCCTGTGCCAACGTGGCGAACCTGCTGCTGGCGCGATCGGCAACCCGTGCCCGCGAGATCGCGGTGCGTGTCTCGCTCGGCGCGACTCGCTGGCGCATCGTGCGACAACTGCTCGTCGAAGGCACGCTGCTGGCGGCGTGGGCCGGCTGCATCGGGTTCGGGCTCTCCGTTCTCGCGCTGCGACTCTTCACCGCCGCCGTCGACGCGCAGCCGGGGAAGCCGTACTGGCTCGACTTCACCATGGACAGCACGGTGTTCGCGTTCCTGGCCGCAGTGTGCCTCGGCACCGGGGTGCTCTTCGGGCTCGCACCGGCGCTCCACGTGTCGAAGACCGACGTGAACGGCGTGTTGAAGGAAGGGGGACGTGGCAGTAGCGGCGGCGTCCGTGTTCGCCGGTGGGCCGGCGCCCTCATCGCCGGCGAGCTGGCGATGACCTTGGTGCTGCTCGCCGGCGCCGGCTCGATGATGCGCAGCTTTCTCGATCTCTATGACGTCGATCTCGGCATCGAGACATCGCGGCTGACGACGCTGCGGCTGCACCTGCCGGAACAGAAGTACGGGACGCCCGAGCAGCGCGTGGCCTTCTACCAAGAGCTCGACGAGCGGCTGAGTGCAGTCCCCGGCGTTCAATCCGCGACCATCGCGAACACCGTCTTCGGCAACGACGGGTTGCCTCGCGAAATCGCGGTCGAGGGCCACCAGACGCCAGCCGGCGAGCGGCCGCGACGCATACCCGCCGTCGTTGTCGGCTCGCGCTACTTCGAGACGCTGGGTCTGCGCTTGTTGTCGGGGCGGCCGTTCACCCCCGCCGATAGCACAGCCGGACAGGCGTCGGCGATCGTCGACGAACGATTCGCGGCCCTGTACTTCCCCAACGCCGATCCGATCGGCCGGCGCCTCCGAGTCGCATTCGGCGGCTCCCTCGAGGCCTCTCCCTGGCTGACCATCGTCGGCGTGAGCCCGACCGTCGGCCAGCGCCCGCGCGATCCGCCGCGGTCGGCGCAGCCCATCGTGTATGTGCCGCTTCGCACGGCGCCACTCGCCGCGACCACGTTAATCGTCAGGGCGGAGAGAGACCCGGGGGCGATCACACAGGTGTTGCGCGAGGAAGTGCGTGCGCTCGACGGCGACCTCCCCTTGTTCGACATCAGAACGCTCGACCAGTGGCTCGCCTTTTTCCGCTGGCCGCAACGAGTGTTCGGCACGATGTTCTCCATCTCTGCGGGTATCGCGCTGGTTCTCTCGGCGGTTGGCCTGTACGGCGTCATCGCGTACTCGGTCACGCAGCGGGCGCAGGAGATTGGCGTACGGATGGCGTTAGGGGCGCGCGCTTCTCAGGTGACCTGGCTCGTGGCGCGGCGGGTGGCGGTGTATTTGACCATCGGACTGATGCTCGGCGTGCCGGTGTCGATCGCTCTCATCCGCGTGCTGCCGTTCGGGCATCGGGATGCGATGACCCTGATCCCTATCACCGGCCTGCTGCTGCTCGTCTCTATCGCGGCATGTGCAGTACCCGCACGGCGAGCGACGCGCCTCGATCCGGTGATCGCACTCCGCCATGACTGAGTCTCCCAGCGAAGGTGCGCTATCGCCGGCTTCGCTTATCGTCACCTACGTCGATGGGCATCCTCAGCTCGTGATGTTTGGCGATGACCGGATCGCTTGGGATGAATCGGGCGAGGGGCCACGCGCTCGGAGCCACCCTCACAGACGAGCTGGGGACTCCATATCAGCACGCCGGGGTGGTCGGCGGCGGTAAGGTCTTCTTTCGGAGGACGCCATGCTCGAAGTTGCCGACGTCACGAAGACGTACTCTGGTGTTCCCGCCGTGCGAGGGCTGAGTCTGAGCGCCGTGCCGGGACAGGTCATCGGCCTGCTCGGTCCGAACGGATCCGGGAAGAGCACGACGGTGCGCATGCTGGTCGGCTTGCTGCGCCCCTCGATCGGAGCCATCCGGTGGGAAGGCGTCGACATCCAGCAGCAGCTTCTGAGGTACCAGGCCTCCGTGGGCTATGTGCCTGAGGAGCCTCACCTCTACGAATATCTGACGGCTCCCGAATATCTGGAGCTGGTCGGCGGCATTCGCGATATCCCTGCCAGCGCGCTGTCGCGGCGGATCGATCGCTACCTGCAGCTGTTCGGCCTCGAGACCGACATCTATGCGCCGCTCTCCGCCTTCTCGAAGGGCATGCGGCAGAAGGTGCTGATCTCGGCGGCGCTTCTGCACGACCCCGCCATCATTGTGTTCGACGAGCCCTGCTCGGGACTGGATGTCGAGTCGACGCTTGTCCTGCGCGCGCTCGTGCGCACCCTCGCCACCCGCGGCAAGACCATCGTTTACAGCTCGCATGTGCTCGACATGGTCGAGAAGGTCTGCGACCAGGTCGTCATCCTGCACAAAAGCCACGTCGTGGCGCACGACTCCGTGTCGCGCCTTCGCGAGCTCAGCCAGGCAGCCTCACTCGAGGAGGTGTTCGCCTCGCTCGCGGTCAGCCGCGATGTGGATCGCATTGGTCGCGAGCTCGCGGAGGTCGCCGTCTCGTGAGATCCTCCGGCGTCCGGCGCTCGGAATGGCGGCAGTTCCGCCTGCTGTCGCGCGATGCGACGCGGAGACTCTTGAACAGCGCACTGTTCACGCGCGAGTCGGACTCCGCCAGCGTCGCGCTGTGGCTGTTGGCGCTTCTCACCACGCCGCCGCTGCTGTTCGCGGTGGTTCGCGGTATGAGCTATCCGTTCCTGGTGCGCGCGCGGCCAGCCGTCGTCGCGGACACGGTGCTCGGCGATCGCCTGTTCTTCATCGTTTACGGCATGCTGGCGGCGTTGCTCGTGGCGAGTCTCCTGTGGGAGGCGCTCTTTCCGGACCGCGCCGAGCAAGAAATCGTCGGCGTCCTGCCGGTGCATCCGCGCACACTGGCGGCAGCCCGGCTCGCCGCGGCCATCCGCATCGGATCGATCGCGGCGGTGGCCATCGCCGTTCCGGCCGGCGCCGTGTTCACCCTATTCTCCGGCGGGCATCCGGCGCTCCGCTCGATACACACCCTGCTCGTCGGGCATGTCGTCGGTGTCACGCTGGCCAGTCTGTTCGTGTTTCTCAGCCTGCTGGCGCTGCGCGGCCTCATGGCGGTCACGATCGGCACACGGGCTGGGGGTTGGGTCGCGACCGCGCTGCAGCTGGTCGCCATCGTGGCGCTCGCCGACGTGTTCCTCTTCCTGCCCAAGGCGCTGGATCTGCTCATTGGCACTCTGCGTACGGGCGGCGACGCTTTCCGCCTGCCGCCGTTGTGGTTTGTCTCGCTCATCTCATGGCTTGGTGGTGATGGATTCGACGCGCGCCCGGAGCTGGCCGGGCTGGCGGTGGTAGCCACCCTCTGCGCGGCGCTGATCGTCACGGCGATCTATCTGCTATCGGCGACGGGTATCGGCCGGCGAGTGATGGAGGCACAGGAGCACCATCGCCGGAACTCGCTCAGTGAGTTGCCGCGGGCGGTCGCGGCCGCGTCGACCCGGCGACCGTGTGTCCGAAGCGTCTTCCTGTTCACGTTGGCTAGCCTGTCGCGCAGCCGTCAGCACCTGCTGATCCTGTCAGGCTATGCCAGTGTCGCGCTCGCGGTCATCGTCTTCCGCGTCGTCGTCGCAGGCATGCATCGGCCGCGTCGCGCCGGTCCGCGTCTCATCGACGCGGCACCAGAGCGCCTGGAGTTCGCAATCGGTCAGCTCTCGTCAGAGGCCCCGACGAGCGCTCAGCTCTCGATCCCGCTCGTCCTGATCTTCTTCCTCGTGTTGGGTATGCGCGCGTGCTTTCGCGTGCCGACCGACCCGGCGGCGAACTGGCCGTTCCGGCTGTTTCCGCCAAGCGCCCGTGATGCCGCCCGCGCCACGTGGTTGAGCCTGCTGGCGATCGCTGTCGCTCCGGTCGCGGCCGTCACCGCGATAGCTGGCGTCGTGTTCTGGTCGCTGGCGGCTGCCCTTTTGGCCGCTCTCACGACTTTCTTCACAGGCGTTCTGCTAATCGAGCTTGCGCTGGTTGGCTGGTCGATCGTGCCCTTCACCTATAGCCACGAGCCATCGCCGGATGCGGTCCGGTGGAAATGGATGGTGGGTCTCGTGGCGCTGAACGCCTTCGCGTTCGGCCTGGCGTCGCTACAAGCGAGCGCGTTGCGATCCGGCCTGGGGACAACGTGGTACTTGCTGGCGATGGGCCTCGCCATCGCGGCGGCGAGCATCCGCAGGTGCAAGTCGATCGGCGAGCGGGAGATGATCTTCGACGAAGCCGCGGATGAAACAGCGACGCTCAGCCTGTCGGAGGCGCTGAATTAGACCGTAGCTCACTTGATCTGATGTAGGGCGCACCTTTACGGTGCGCCAGAAGCGGGGCCGTGAAGGCCCGCCCTCCGTACGCGTCTCACGTGAGCTACGGGATTAGTGGCGCTACCCGACTGTACCCAGGCTGCGGCGGAAGAACCGCCCCCTACAGAACTCCGCCCATCAATCGTCGGACGGGGCGCACGAGCGCAAAGAGAATCAGCGCCGAAACGAGCATGACGCCGGCCACGGTGCCGAACAAATCGTCGAGCGGTGTTGTGCTGAAAAAGCCGGCGGCCCATCCGGCCAGGTAGTTGCCGGCAGCATTCGACAAGAACCACACACCCATCATCAATCCAAGGATATGAGTGGGAGAGAGCTTGGTGACCACGCTCAGGCCGACAGGGCTGAGGCAGAGCTCACCGAGCTCCATGACGAAGTACGCCCACACCAGCCACATCGGACTGACCCGCACTCCTGATGCGCTCTGGGCCAGCGTGCCGGCGGGCACGAGCAGCAAGAAGGCGAGACCTGCGAACAGCAATCCGAGTGCGAACTTCGCCGGGCTCGACGGCTGACGCCGCCCGAGGCGCACCCACAGCCAGGCGAAGACTGGGGCGAGCAGGATCACGAAGAGTGGTTGCACCGACTGAAACCACGACGAGGGAAACGAGAAACCGAGGACGTCGAGGCGGGTGTAGCGATCGGCGAAGAGGTTCAACGTCGATCCCGCCTGCTCGTACGCGCCCCAGAAAAGTGCCGCGAAGACGAAGAACACGACAATGGCGGCGATGCGCTGCCACTCGTCGCCGGCCAGCAT
>JAIVJN010000291.1 GCA_020200025.1 Acidobacteriota bacterium
ATGGTCAGCCGCTTCGCGCTCAAGTTGCCCGATACGACGAACTCCCCGAGTCAGGAGACCAAGTGCACGTGGGAGATCTTCGAGGAGGTCTCGCCCTTCTTTGCCGAAGAGCGCAAGCTCCTGCATGCCGGACGCGCCATCTGCGGCGTCGATGCAAGCGGACGCCGAACGGTGGCCGGCTCGATCACCGTGCATGTCATGCTCGATTACAGCAACCTGTCGTTCATCTCGGCGCAGAGTCCGTATGTCGCCCTGCTCCGCTCGCGTGACTCGCAGGCCATCGAACCGACCCCTCGCGACGTCGAGTTCATCGTTTACGGCTGGAGCCGCCGGCCCTTGTACATGTCGGGACGAGACGCGTGGCCACTCACCGAGCGCATCTTCGAGCGCGCATTTGCGTCGCGCGAACCCTTCTGGGCGCAGGTGCGCCGGGGTGACACCCTCTACGACGTCTACTACCTGAACGATCGTGCCGGCATCTATGCGCTCGGCTATCCGCGCGTGTCGGCCTTCGGCCATCTCGTCACGCTGGCCGAGCTCGTCACGCTGGCGGGCGTCACCTTTGTGCTGATGCTCGTCGGCGCGCTCCTCTATGGGCGGGTCGCAGCGCGCACGCCGACCTCGGGTCGCGCGCTCCTCCGCGAGGTGCGCGCGAGCTTTTATCGCAAGCTCTTTCTGGCCTTCGTGCTGGCGGCGGTCGTGCCCGTCCTCGCGTTGGCGTTCGTCACGCGCGCCTACATCGCCTCCCTGATGCAACAGGACATCGAGATGGAAGCGATCCGCACCGCCGCGTCTGCCAGCCGCGTCGTCGAGGACTTCGGGAATCTCCAGGAACAGGGCGGATCGTCGGTGCCGGTGGTCGACGACAGCCTGGTCGTCTGGCTCAGCCGCGTAATCGCGCAGGATGTGAACATCTTCGACGGCGCCGATCTGCTCGCCTCGAGCGAGCGGAACCTGTTCGCGTCTGGGCTCTTGCCGACGCGCACGGCCGGCGACGTGTATCGCGCCATCATGTTGGAAGCCCGCCCGTCCTATGTGATGCGCGAACGTGTCGGTGACTACGAGTATCTGGTGGCCGCGGCACCCGTGCGCGTTCAAAACCGTGACGCGATCCTCACCGTGCCGCTGACGCTGCGACAGCGCGAGATCGAAGCGCAACGCGACGAGCTGGATCGGCGGGTCCTGCTGGCGGCGTTGGTCTTCATCCTGGTCGGCGCGGCGATCGGATATTCGATGGCCGAGCGCATCGCGGATCCGGTCAACCGGCTCACCCGCGCCACGCAGCGGATCGCTCGCGGCGATCTCGATGCCCGCATCGTCGCCACCTCGTCGGACGAGTTCCGCCGGCTCGTCGAAGCGTTCAACCGCATGGCCGCCGATCTGCAGCGGCAGCGAGCCGAGCTCGAGCGCTCCAACCGGGTCGCCGCCTGGGCGGACATGGCGCGGCAGGTGGCGCACGACATCAAGAACCCCTTGACGCCGATTCAACTGAACGCCGAGCACCTGCTACGCGTGCATACCGATCGCGGCCAACCGCTCAGCCCCGTGCTCGACGAATGCGTGACCAACATTCTCACCCAAGTCCGCCTGCTCCGCCAGATTGCGGGCGAGTTCTCGAGCTTTGCGGCGTCCCCCAATCCGCGTCCCTCGCCGACCGACGTGGGTGCCGTCATCGAAGAGGTCGTCCAGTCGTATCGCATTGGCTTGGCTGGTCGCGTCGCCATCGAGGTGCGGGTCGAGAACGACCTGCCCGCCGCGCTCGTCGATCGCATGCTCCTCGGTCGCGCGCTCACCAACGTCATCGAGAATGCGCTCCATGCCATGCCCGGCGGCGGTACGCTCCGTCTCGAGGCGACGCATGAGGAGCCTGGCCGCATACGCATCGCCGTCCTTGATAGCGGCGTCGGCATGTCGCCCGAGGCGGTGGAGCGCATCTTCGAGCCGTACTTCTCGACCAAGGCCAGCGGCACGGGCCTGGGGCTGACGATCGCGAAGCGCAATGTGGAGCTGAATGGCGGCTCTATCACCGTCGAGAGCCGACAGGGCGTCGGCACGGTCGTCACGCTTCGTGTGCCCACCTTTCAGAACTGAGTGATCGCCAGATTGCGGTCACGAGGCGTTTCATCGCCCGGTTGTGTGCCGCCAGAATGGCTCGCCTCTTGCCCCTCCCCCCACCAGGCAGGGCCTGGCTGACATTTCGCCTCACGAAATCCCTCGTCATTTGCGCGAGCGGGCCCACTTATCGGCCGACCGACCGTCAGCTCGGTGTCGGCCGTTCGACATGTCTCGGGAGGGTCCTCTTCGATGTGCGGTATCTGCGGCATGGTCGGCTTCCCCCAGCGTCAGATCGTCACGCGCGTGACGGCAACCATGGCGCATCGGGCGCCCGACGCCGGCGGGTTCCATGTCGACGACGCGATCGCGCTCGGCTTCCGCCGCCTCTCAATCGTCGACAAGGCAATGATGCTCTTCGATGCCCAAGCAGCCGCAGACGTCGCAGGAGATGAGCCATGTCGTCGCGGCCTGACAAGTGGCCGGCAGAGACCGGTCACATGAGCGCGGAAGGCAGAAGCCCGCGAGCAGAAGGCAAAAGGCAGAAACCGGCACGAGTACTTCTGCTCCGATCCGGACAGCACCTTCGTATCGCGCTCGACGTCTTGCAGAAGACGTATCCACTGTGCCACGTGATGGTGATCGCGACGCCAGGGTCCGAGCAGGCAGTTGAGCAGGCCGGCATCGACCGCCGCGACTGTTTCGTCTACGACCGGCGCCCACAGTTCGAGTCGTGGGCGCTCTTTCGCAGCGGCATCCCGATGCGCGCGTGGTGGAGAGGATATGACCGCGTTGCTGTGTTGTGGCTCGATCCAGAGGGCACGGACCGCGCCGTTGTGAACAGGACGGCGTTGCTGCTGTCACCGCGCGGTTTCGACGCGATTACACCCGACGGCACGCTCAAGCGGCGGCGTTCGCCGGCCGTCCTCCGCCGCGAGCTCGCCATCGTGGGCTGGTCGCTCGCGACGTTGGCGATTCTCGTGTCGGCTCTGTGGGCGCCCGCGGCGATCGCACGGGCGCTTGGTGAGAGGACCCACAAGTCGTAAGGACCATCGCGGGCGAAGCGGCACCCTGAGTCGAACGTCAGAGGTTCAACAGCATGGAAGCGCCTTGATCCGGCTTGCGGCCGTTTTGCTTCTGACGTCAGGCTTCGGTCTCTTTTGTCAACCTGCGCTCGAAGGCATCTTCGGCCCCTCATCGCGATGCCTGAACCGCGTGAGCGCCAACCCGACAAAGCCCGAGGCGAGATAGCTGTAAGCCATCACCAACAGCACCAGCGACGGGTTGGTGACGATCAGGGCAAGTAGCGCCGCGCAGGCGATGAGCACCGTGTAGCGACGGCGCTGGCCGAGGTCGATGGTCTTGAAGCTGCGAAACCGGATCGTGCTCACCATCAAGAAGGTGGGCACCAGCGTCATACCGATGGCCAAGAACGCCTCGGGTCTGCCCGTGAGCCCTTGCGGATAGAAGAACACCGTCGCGGCGAGTATCGCGGCGGCGGCAGGGCTTGGCAACCCGACGAAGTAGCGCTTGTCGGAATGCGCTTGGATGTTGAAGCGTGCCAGCCGAAGCGCGGCCGCGGTGACGAAGAGGAATCCGACGGCCCACCCGAGACGGCCGAGCGGCAGCAGCCCCCATTGAAACGCGAGCACCGCAGGCGCCATGCCGAACGAGATGACGTCGGCCAGCGAGTCGAGTTGGACGCCGAAGTCACTGGCGGTGCCGGTCATGCGGGCAATGCGGCCGTCGAGCATGTCGAGGACGATCGCGATGCCGACAAACGGCGCGGCTGTCGCCAACTCACCGCGCATCGCGTAGACCACGCACGCCCAGCCGCAAAACAGATTCGCGAGCGTGAAGAGGCTCGGCAGCAACGACACGCCACGCCGAATGCCACGCTGCGGGAGGCGGTGGACGGCCGTTGCCACGTGTGACCGAGGATGAGCGGTGGACCCGCGGGCAGGAATCACGTCAACGCTCCATCACCGCCAACGGCGTCTCGCCACCGACGACGCGATCGCCAACCTTGACACGGACCTGCGCGCTGAGCGGCAGAAAGAGGTCGATGCGCGAGCCAAACTTCATGATGCCGAATCGCTCGCCGCGCTGCACCGTTTGGCCCGGCGTGAGACGGCACACGATTCGGCGCGCCAGAATTCCGACGATCTGACGACAGACAATCGGTTGCCCGGCGCGCTCGAACCAGATTTCGGTCCACTCGTTCAAGGCGCCAGCTTCGGCCTTGTAGGCCGGAAGAAATGAGCCAGGATGATACGCCACGCGCGTCACGACTGCGTCGACCGGTGTGCGGTTGACGTGCACGTCGAGTGGCGACAGGAAGATCGTGATGACCTGCCACTTGCCCGCGGGCGCACCCTCTTGCGGTGCGCCGCCGGCCACCATCACGCGCCCGTCAGCCGGAGCGACGACCAAACGGGGGTCGCCGGGAACGGTCCGATCGGGATCGCGAAAGAAGAACGCGAAGAACGCGACGAGGATGAGAAACGGGATCGACCAAGCGCGCCCGAACCACCAACCCGCGGAAGCGGCGAGCACAAGGGCAGCGAGAATGAACGGCCATCCCGCCCGGTCGAAAGGCATCTCTCAATGGAGCGTATCACCGAGAGGTGATGGATTGGCCAACGACTCTCGACTGCGGTTCAGGGCCGCTCCTACGGAACGGCCTCGTTAGGTCGCGCGTACATCCCATTAAATGATAGACGTGAAGGGGGGCATCGAGAGCGCCGGGTGACCGGAGGTCGGTCGCGCGGTTCCCCCGCGTCACCCGAAGCGCGAGCTCGAACGGTCAGGCCGAGATTGTGGTCCCGTTGCGGTGGTGCCGCACCAGGTCCTCCATCTGATCCTTTAAGAGAAGTTTGCGTTTCTTGAGGGTGATTTCTTCGACTTGCTCGGCGTCCGAGAGGTAATGCTTCGAGGTGAGCTCATGTAAGCGATCGTCGAGCTCATGGTGCTTCGAGGCCAGCTGGCGGAACTCCTCGTTGGTCTCGAGGAGCACATGTTTCAAGTCCTGCGCCTCAGCCATCGTGCTCAGCCTCCCTTCCGGGGTCGGTGCGACATGCGTTCCGCCCCTACGGCGCACTCTACCACCCACAGCGAAGCGTTTCAACACGCACGTGCCCGCTGTGCGTGTGTGCGCAGTGCAAGGAGCGGAGAATCTGCGAGGGCCACGAAGACAGCGCGATAGAGCGCTAGGAGCGCCGCGGGCAGAGAAGCTCCCGACGGCACTCAAGGGATGCGCGGTGTCCGCCAGAGAATGAGCGCATCCTCGATGGGCTGCGTGTAATAGCCCGTGCGGGTTGCCGTCACACGGAAGCCGGCGGTGTCGTAGAGCCGTTGGGCGGCCTCGTTCGAGCGTCGCACTTCGAGCGTTGCGTTTGGCGCGCCCATTCGTTCGGCCTCCTCCAGCACGCGCGCAAGCAAGTGGCGCCCGAGGCCCCCACGCCGGTGCTCGGGATGCACGGCGAGATTGTTGATATGAATCTGATCGGCGACTCGCCAAAACGTGCAAAAGCCGGCCACGGGGCGCGCGGGTAGGCGAAGGACATAGATGAAGCAGACATCCGGTCGCCCCAGCTCGCGCTCGTACCACTCGCGAGACGTCGGGTTGTTGAACGAGGCGCGCTCGATGTCCAGGAGGCCCTCGAGATCGGCGAGTCCGCTGAGCCGCTCGATGACGATCTCGCTCATACCACGTGCGTGCGTCGCGCGCGCTCGAGCTCGGCGTCGGGCCGCCGCACATAGAGCGGCTGCAGCGCATGCGGCGATCCCGCTTCACCCTGCGCGGCACGCAGGCGACCGATGTGCGCCAACGCCGGCGCGAGTGGCGGAACGTCCATGTCCACCGACCAGTTGGTCCCGGCAGCCTCGATGATCGTGCCAAAGCGCACGGCACCGTCGCCGACCCATCGAATGGCCCCCGACCTATCCATCGTCCAGCCGCTGATGACCTGCGCCGCCGGGCCGACGATGGGCGCCTGCACCATGCGCCAAGGCAGCTCTGAGGAGAAAACGAAACCGGGTTTCGTTTTCTCGTATAGCGCCGCGTACACCTCTCCCCGTTGGGCATCCATCAAGGCCGCTACGTATTCGATCGTCGCTGCCGACGGCATCCGAGGCGCTGCGAACGCGGTGTGCGCGAGGGCGTCGAGGGCCGACACGCTGATGACGGGCTTGGCAAGCGTCATCGCCAGCCCCTGGATTGCGGCAAGGCCGATGCGGAGGCCGGTGAACGCGCCGGGCCCGGACGCCACGACGAGCAGGTCGAGCGCCTGGCGATCGACGCTCGCCGCGACCAGCGCCGCATCGATCTCTCCGGGCAGTCGCTCGCCGTGCGTGCGCGACGACTCACCCAGTTGAAGGGCCAATACCTCGTCGTCGCGAACGACGGCGACACTCCCCGCCCTCGTCGTCGTATCCAGTGACAGAATCAGCACAAATCGGCAATGCTTCGAAGGCGCCATCGTATAGTAGAAGGTGTCTCGTCCTCCGGAATCTCTCCCGCTCGACATCCCCGCCGGTGCGACCCTCACACCGGCCATGCGCCAGTACTTCGATGCGAAACGACAGTATCGCGAGGCCATTGTTTTCTTCCGGATGGGCGACTTCTACGAGATGTTCTACGAAGACGCGCTGGTCGCGGCGCGCGCGCTCGAGCTGACGCTCACCTCGCGATCGAAAGACGCGGCCGGGACCGCCGTGCCGATGTGTGGTGTGCCCCATCACGCCGCCGATACCTACATCGCGCGACTCGTGAAAAAGGGCTACCGCGTCGCCATCTGTGAGCAGGTCGAGGATCCGAAGAAAGCCAAAGGCGTCGTCCGCCGGGAGGTCGTGCGCGTCGTGACCCCCGGAACGCTGATCGACGCTGCCTCGCTCGACGCTCGAGAGCCGGCGTTTCTGATGGCCATCGTGGAGGCTGCGGATGCGGCCGGCAAAGTCGTTGGCTACGGGGCGGCGCTCATCGACGTGTCGACCGGTGAGTTCGTCGTCGCCGAGTACTACGGCCCGGAAGCGTTACCGGGGCTACGCGACGAGATCGCGGTGCTTGGCCCGAGAGAGATCGTTGTGCCGGCCGGTCACGATGTACGCCACACGCTCGCAGAGATTGTCGCGCCCGGCACCGCGATCACCGAGGTTGACGGCTGGCACTTCGAGCTTGCCACGGCACGCCAAACGCTGCTCGATCAGTTGCGCGTCGGCGGGCTCGAAGGGTTTGGCCTCGATCGACGGCGTGCCGCCGTCTGCGCGGCAGGCGGCCTGGTTCGCTATCTCCGGGACACGCAGAAGGCGGACTTGGCCCACGTCCGCAGTGTTCGCCTCAAGGAGCGCGCAGACGCTCTTGTCATCGACCCGACCACGCTCGCGCATCTCGAGGTCGTTGCCGCGATGGATGGGCGACGCCCTGGATCGCTGCTCCACGAGATCGATCGGACCATTACTCCGATGGGTGGCCGTCTCCTGCGGTCGTGGTTGCTCCGGCCATTGGTCACGCTCGAGGGCATTCGCGACCGGCTGGACGGCGTCGAGGAGCTGGCGGTGCTCGCTGTCGGTGCTGCCGCGCGTCAAGACCGTGCTTGGCGACTGTGAGGCGCCGCTCGTCTGCAGCCTGCTCGGCGAGATCGACGACCTTGCGGATGTGCGTACGTGGGTCGACGAGACCATGCAGGACGAGGCGCCGGGTGTGGCGCGCGACGGTGGCTTCGTGCGGGACGGCTTCGACACGGAGCTCGACGAGCTTCGACGCATCAGCCGCTCCGGTAAACAGATCATTGCTCAAATGGAGGAACAGGAACGCGTGCGAACCGGGATCCATTCGCTCAAGGTCCGATTCAACCGCGTCTTCGGCTACTACATCGAAATCTCGAAATCGAACCTGCACGCCGTTCCCGCCGACTACGATCGCAAACAGACGATTGCCGGCGGGGAACGGTTTATCACGCCCGCTCTCAAGTCGTACGAGGAGCGCGTGCTCGGCGCCGACGAGCGCAGCGTGGAGCGGGAGCTCGAGATCTTCGAGTCGCTGCGCGGCCGCGTGGCGACCGAGGCGCCCCGCGTCCTGGACACGGCGCGTGCTGTCGCGACGATCGACGTGCTGGCGGGCCTGGCCGAGACCGCGACGTTGGCCAACTATACGAAGCCGCACGTACACGAAGGCGACGAGATCATCGCGAGCGACGTTCGCCACCCGGTCGTGGAACGGCTCGCCGGTGGTCGCTTCGTGCCAAATGACGTGCACCTCGATGCGGCCCGTCAGCTCGTCATCTTGACCGGCCCCAACATGGGCGGTAAGTCCACCTATCTCCGTCAGGTCGGGCTACTCTGCCTGCTGGCGCAGTCTGGCTCCTTCGTGCCGGCGCGAGACGCCAAGATTGGACTCGTGGACCGCATCTATGCGCGCGTGGGCGCATCCGACAACATCGCGCGCGGTCAGTCGACCTTCATGGTCGAGATGCAGGAGACGGCCCACATCCTCAACGGCGCCACATCGCGCAGTCTGGTCGTGCTCGACGAAATCGGCCGCGGCACGTCGACCTTTGACGGGCTGAGCATCGCCTGGGCGGTCGCCGAGCACCTCGTCACCAGTCCGCGCGCGCGTCCCAAGACGCTCTTCGCCACGCACTATCACGAGCTCACCGACTTGGCCGATGGCCTGACCACCGTCGTCAACCAGCATGTGGCGGCGCGTGAATGGCAGGACGAGATCATCTTCCTGCACAAGATTCTGCCCGGGCGGTCGGACCGGAGCTACGGCATTCAGGTCGCGCGACTCGCCGGGCTCCCCCCGAGCGTCATCGCGCGCGCGCGCGACATCTTGAGCGCTCTCGAGCAGGACGAGCTGGGTCGCAGTGGGCGGCCCGCGTTGAGCGGCACGCCCGCCGCGCCGCGGCAGCAGCTCGGACTGTTTCAGCAGACATCCGGCGCCGACGAGCGGCTGCGTGAGCGGCTGCGTGAGGTCGATATCAACCGCACCACACCGCTCGACGCCCTGCAGCTCATCGCCGAGCTGAAGAAGGAGGCCGAATGAGCCGCCTGCGCACCCTTGCGGCCGTGTGGGCGCGGCGAGCCGGCGCCTTGTGGCGGGCGGCTTCGGGCACGGCTCGCCGACGCTCGCACGTCATGGCTCGCGAGCGACGACTCGGGCGGGTCGGGCTCGTGGGGCTAGTCGCGATCGTCGCGTGTGCCTGTGCGCGATCGGCCCCCACCGAGCCGGACGTCATCACCATGGCGGTGTTCGCGTCGCCGAACAGCTTCGATCCGCGCATCGCGACCGACGAAGTGTCCCAGAAGGTCGCTCTGCTCGTCTACGACAACCTTCTGACGTTTGACGAGCGTCTTCGCGTGGTTCCCGGGCTGGCGGAGCGCTGGGAGCAGCCCGATGCCCGCACCTACCTCGTCTATCTGCGGCGCGGTGTGCGCTTTCACGACGGGCACGAGCTGACCGCCGCGGATGTCGTGCACACCTTTGGCAGCTTGATCGATCCCGCCTTCGTCTCGGCCCGGAAGGGTGCCTATCGCCTGCTCGATAAGGTCGAGGAGATCGATCGATACACCGTCCGCTTCCTGTTGAAGGAGCCGTTCGGGTCGTTTCCTGTGAATCTGGTGATGCCCGTCGTACCCGCCCACGCGGCCGACAGTCTTCGGACGCATCCTGTCGGCACTGGACCGTACCGCTTCGTCCACTATGCCGTCGACGATCGCATCGAGTTGGTACGCTTCGACCACTACTTCGGTGGCAGGCCGCGAAACGCTGGCGTCACGCTGAAAGTCGTGCCCGACGACATCATGCGCGGCCTCGAGCTGCGCAAAGGCTCCGTCGATCTCGTCATCAACGACATCGCGCCCGACATTGTCGCGCAGCTCGAAGACGATGACGGATTGCAGGTCGTGC
>JAIVJN010000292.1 GCA_020200025.1 Acidobacteriota bacterium
GGTCAGTATGCCCCCGCGTCCCTCAAGGCCGCCGAGGAGGCGAGGGCCGCGCTCGATGCCGAGCTCAACGCGCAGGAGGCCAAGTGGTTCAAGTCCTACGACCGGAGCAGGGAGCTTGCGGTCGCCGCGAAGGCGGCTGGCGACAAGGCGGTGGCCGATGCGGTCGCGGGCAAAGCGAAGGCTGATGCTCTCGCGGCCAAAGCGAAGGCCGATGCCGCCGCCGCGGCCAAGGCCAAGGCGAGTATCACGCCTGTCCGCGTCGGCGGCAGGATTAGAGCACCGATCAAGGTCAAGGACGTCCCGCCCGTGTATCCGCCCATTGCGCGGTCGGCGCGTGTCGGCGGATCGGTCCTTGTCGAGGCGACGATTGGCCCCGATGGGAAAGTGATGGACGCGAGAGTGCTGCGTTCGATTCCGCTGCTCGACCAGGCTGCGCTCGACGCCGTCCGGCAGTGGGAGTACAAGCCAACGCTCGTGAAAGGCGTTGCCGTGCCGGTCGTGGTCACGGTCGCGATCAACTTCACGCGGTAGACACACCGCCGCCATGGACAAATCGACGGGCCGGCGTTCGGCCCGTCGAGGTTCGGCGTGACTGGCGGCCGTGGCCCACCGCCGGAGCGAGCACGCGCCCCGGCGGGTGGATCCAACAACGTGATGCGGCGCTCAAAGTGCCAGGCACTCGCTCGGTCGCAGGCGTTCGAGAAGCATGGAATCGCCCGTCGCGAGCTTCCACCCACGCACCCTGGCGTGAGCGATCAGCAGACGATCGAACGGATCGCGCGTCCAACTCACCTCGGTTGCTTGTTCGAACCAGGGCCCGGCGGGTGGCTCATCGAGCACGCATCGCGGATCGGTAGCGATCGACGCCGTCGTTCGTTCCCCGTGCAGCCGCAGCTTGCCCGCTTCGAGCAGCAGTTGCAGCTCGAGCAGCGTCGCCGGTGACATCTGCAGGCGGGCACGGTCTTGTAGACGCGCGGCCCGACGATGCCGTTGAAGGAGCCAGATCACGGCATTGGTGTCGAGCAGAATCACCGCGCCTTCCGTCGCGGTCGGAAGGCGATCCCACGCGTCGTCCAGCCCCACGTCCACTCACCCTGCAGGAGCGTGTCGTCGACATAGCTGAAGACGGGCGGTCGTGTCGACGAGACCTTCGGGTGGGGCTCGGCCTGCAGCGAGAATCGGACCCCGCGCCGCTCGATGAACACGCCCTCTCCGCTTTCGGCCCGGTCGAGGAGCTCGCCAAATCGCGCCCGTGCGTCCGCCACCCTGAAGTCTTTCATGGCTGTACATTGTACACGCTTAGAACGGCCGATTGCGAGCGGGTGGGCAGGCACGCGCGAGCGCTGGGGACGCCCGCGTGGGGGCGCGTCGGGTCACCGCCCGAGCCGGGTCTCCCTGTCGGCTGAGCCGGGGACCGACCGTGGCAGCGCTACGATGGACTGCGCGTTGCCTCGGGCCATCGGGTGAGAGGCGCCTGGCGTCGGTGCACGGTGTTGTGAAGCGCGGCAGGACGAAGCCGCCTGATGGAGTGGAGAGAAAAGGTGGTCGGGGCGATAGGATTTGAACCTACGACTTCTCGGTCCCGAACCGAGCGCTCTACCAAGCTGAGCCACGCCCCGACGGAATCCTGATTCTATCCTGTCGGCCATCGCGTCGCAACTTGCTTGACCGCGAAGGCGCGAAAGGCGCATGGCGGCCTCGCGTCGGTTGCAGACGCAATCAGCCCCGTTGCTTCTCCGGTATCTGGCCGGGCAGCCCCACAAGATGCGGCAACGCGTCGTGCGCGGTCAGATCCGGATTGAGCGGCGTCACCGAGATGTATCCTTCCTGCACCGCCTGAAAGTCGCTCTCGTCGTGCGGGGTCCAGTCGTCGAGCCCCTCCTCGATCCAGTAGTACGCCTTCCCTCGGGGATCCAGCCGCTCGGAAATCTTGGTCACGTGATTGCGCTTGCTTTGCACGGTCCTGCGGAACCCCCGCGGGGTGCCACGCGGCAGATTCACGTTCAGAAACGACCGCTCGGGCAGCGGGTGCTCGAGCATCCACGTCGCGAGGATGGCGGCCGCCTGGGCCGCCGGTGCGAAGTCGAACACATAGTCGCGCGTGCGCTGCAAGGAGACGGCGATGGCGGGGATGCCGAGCAACGCGCCTTCGAGCGCGCCCGCAACCGTCCCCGAATACGTCACATCGTCGCCCAGGTTCCAGCCCATGTTGATGCCCGAGACGACCATGTCCGGCAGCACGCCCTTCATCAGCACCGCAACGGCGATGTTCACGCAGTCGGTGGGCGTGCCATCGACGCCGTAGAGGGCGGGGCCAATCGATTCGAGCCGCAGCGGACGCCGCAGCGTGAGCGCATGGCCGATGGCGCTCGCTTCCTGTAATGGCGCGACCACGATGACATCGCCGACGGCGGCGAGCGCATCGGCCAATGCCCGAAGGCCCTCGGAGTACACGCCATCGTCGTTGGTGACCAGTATCTTTGGCATCAGAACACTCGATCTTAGCAGACAGGTCTGAACGGGTGCGACAGGTGCTTGGATACTTAGGTGCGGGTCCGACGGGTGTTTCGCTACTTGGTGCGAGTGCGACGGGTGGTTCGCTACTTGGTGCGAGCGCGACGAGTGGGTGCCTGCGAGGTGCCAGGGGATACTCGGCTCACTGCTGGTGCCACGGGTGCTTGAGGTGACTTGGGGGTGCGCACCAATGCGCCCGCGAGATGTGCGCAGCCGCACCTGCATTCCCATCCACCCCTCCAGATGTACTCGCCTGCGCAACTCAGCCGTGCCGGATATAATGCCCGCGCCGTGGCATCGTGGATGTGGCTGGCTCTCGGACTCGCCTTGCTCGCGCTCGAGCTCGTCACACCAGGCAGCTTCTTCGTCATGTTCTTCGGCTTCGGCGCGCTCACGGTTGGCCTGCTCGCGCGCCTCGATCTTGCCGGGCCGGCG
Source organism: Acidobacteriota bacterium (assembly GCA_020200025.1). Lineage (GTDB taxonomy): Bacteria > Acidobacteriota > Vicinamibacteria > Vicinamibacterales > UBA2999 > JAIVJN01. The sequence continues at coordinate 2,950 of JAIVJN010000292.1, forward strand.
TGGGGTCACTGGCTGCTCTTCACCGGGCTATCGATCGGCTATCTATTGATCTTCCGTCGCAAGCTCCTGAGCGGCTTCGACTCGGCCACTCCGAGAGACATCGACTCCTTCGTGGGTGCCGTGGCCATCGCGCAAGAGCGCATTCTGCCCGCTCAAGTGGGTCGCGTCGAGATACGCGGATCGACGTGGCAGGCGCGGAACGAAACATCGAGCCCCATCGAGCCGGGCCTGCGATGCCGCGTGGTGCGCGTCGATGGGCTCATGGTCAGCATTCAGCCAGAGTGAGGTGTCATGGAAGCCGGGCTCTTCGTCATCATCTTGCTGGCGATCATCGTCCTCATCATCCTCGCCAAGACGGCCATCGTCGTGCCGCAACAGAGTGCCTTCGTGGTCGAGCGCCTCGGGCGCTACTCCGGGACGCTCGATGCAGGCTTTCACATCCTCGTTCCCTTCATCGACGTCATCCGCTACCGGCACACTTTGAAGGAGATGGCGATCGACATCCCGGCGCAGGTCTGCATTACGCGTGACAACGTGCAGGTGCAGGTCGACGGCGTGCTCTACATGAAGATCTTGAACCCGCAACGAACGTCATACGGCATTCAGGATTACCTGTTCGCCATCGCGCAGCTTGCGCAGACCACGCTCCGCAGCGAGGTCGGCAAGATCGATCTCGACCGGACGTTCGAGGAGCGCACGAACATCAACACCTCGGTCGTGGCCGAGCTCGACAAGGCGACCGAGCCGTGGGGCGTCAAAGTCCTGCGCTACGAGATCAAGAACATCACGCCACCGGCAGACATCCTCGCCGCCATGGAAAAACAGATGCGCGCCGAGCGTGAGAAGCGGGCGGTCATCCTAACGTCCGAGGGTCACCGCGATGCCGCGATCAACACGGCCGAAGGGGCCAAGCAGGAAACGATCAAGGCGTCGGAAGCACGCAAGCAGCAACAGATCAACGAGGCAGAAGGTCAGGCGTCAGCCATTCTCGCCGTCGCCACCGCGACCGCCGAAGGCATCCGCCGGGTGGCAGAGGCCACCCGTATTCCCGGGGGCCAAGAAGCCATCCAGCTTCGTGTGGCCGAGCAATACATCGGCGAGTTCGGGAAGGTGATCCACCATGCCGACACCATCATCCTGCCCGCCAACGTCGCCGATGTGGCCGCGATGATTACGACGGCGATGCAGGTGGTCGGTCAGAACAAGAAATAGACAGAACGCAGAAGCCCTTCTGCTTTGCCGCTCTCCCCTGCCGCCGGCCACCCGCCGCCTGCCGGCTGCGGACCGTCACCTGCCATCGACAAGCAGAAGCGTAGACGCCGCAATAGCCAGGCCTGAGCCGGTGAGAAACGCCGCTGGGGCGCCGAATGCCTGCCAGATTGCCGCGAACAGCAGGCTGGCAGCGAGAGCGCCGAGGCCGAGCACGGCGTTATACCACCCGAACGCCGTGCCGTGCATCGTGTCGGGCGTCAGATCGGCAACGAGCGCCTTCTCGCTTCCCTCGACAAGCGCGAAATGCACGCCGTAGACCAGGAGCCAGGTCGAGAGAGCGGCGATCGAGGTGCTGAACGCGAACCCGGCATAAACACCGGCGTAGACCAGCCAACCCACGACGATCAGCGCGCGTCGCCCGTAGCGATCCGACAGCGAGCCTCCCGTCGTCGAGAGACCGGCCTTGACGACGTGAAGCGCAGCCCAGACGAGAGGCAATCCGGCGACCGGCAGGCCCGCCGCGGAGAGTTGAAGCAAGAGAAAGGCGTCCGACGAGTTGCCAAGGGTGAAAAGCGCCAAAATCAGCAGAAAACGCTTGAGCTCTGACGGAAGGGGCCGCCACGCGACGGCCGCTGACCGGTCCCGATCGATGGGCTGTTCGCCCCTTTCGGAGACGCCTTTCTGGGGAACGCGCGGCGCCTCGCGCACGAAGAACAGCAAGGCCACCGCCAGCGCCCCCGGCACGACCGTCAGGGCGAACAAGGTGCGATAGGCGTCGGGGCGCAGCCACAGGAACAGGGCGGCGGCGATAGGACCCACGATGGCGCCGGTATGATCCATTGCACGGTGGAACCCGAAGACGCGCCCGCGCGCCGCAGCAGGCGCCAGCGCAGCGAGCATCGCGTCGCGGGGTGCGCCGCGAATGCCCTTGCCGACCCGATCGACGACTCGAATGGCGAAGACGTGCGGCCATGCTGTTGCCAAGGCGATGAGCGGCCGCACGACCGCCGCCACCCCATAGCCGGCGATGACCAGCGGCCGCCGCCGGCCAAGCGCGTCAGAGGCTCGACCGGCAACGACCTTGAGGAGACTGCTGGCCGCATCGGCCGTCCCTTCGATGATGCCAAGCGAGACGGCGTGGCCCCCGAGCGCCGTCGTGACGAACATCGGCAGCAACGGGTAGATGGCTTCGGAGGCCGCGTCGTTGAGAAGGCTCGTCCAGCCGAGGAGCCAAACGCCGCGCGGGAGAGACTTCGACACGGCGAGAGTTCAGAGTTCAGCGTGCAGAGAATTGATTGAGAGATTGGCGAAGGATGACTGAAGATGCGCGGTTGAAGCGACGCGAGGTCAATTCGCCCTCCAACTCTGCACTCCCCAGTCTGCACTGCACTCTGAACTCTGCACTGTTCTACCGTCCCGCCGTCGGCGCGGCCACTTGCGCGGTGAGCTCGCTGACCAACGTCTCGGCCTTGTACACCTTCGATAGCGCTTCGAGCATGCCGCGGACGTCAACCGCCACGGCGCGGTTCACGCTGCCGTCGTAGACGAAATAGGCCGGCAGCGACTGGATATTGCCGTCGAAGATGAGCCCGACGAGCTCGCCCTTGACATTGATCACCGGCGATCCGCTGTTGCCTCCGACGATGTCGTTGGTCGTGACGAAGTTGTACGGCGTGGTCAGCTTGAGGCTGGTGCGCGCCTTCACCCACGAATCGGGATACTTGTACGGTGGCTGGAGGCCGTGCTGATCGCCGCGCACGTAGAGACCGCGAATCTCGGTGAAGGGGGCCACATCGTTGCCGTTCTCCTGATAGCCTTTCACCTGGCCGTACGAGAGGCGCAGCGTGAACGTCCCGTCTGGATACGCCTTGTCGCCTTCGACCGCGAAGACCGCCTGCGCGATCTTGGCGTAGGCATCGCGCTCGACGGCGAGCACCTCGTTGTCGTATTTCGTCCGCAGCTCGCGAGCGCGTGGCTCGATAGCCCGCGCGAGCTCGATGAACGGGTCGGTCGATGCCTTGACCGCCTCCACCCCGCCAGCAAAGAGCGCCTTGCGAATGCTGGCGTCGCCCAGGGTGGTGCCCTTCACGAGCTCGGCGGCCCGTGCCTCCGGCGTCTTGCCCGCAAGGATCTGCTTCGCCAGTGGATGCCCGACGCCGAGCTTGTCGCGCATGATCGAGAACGAGGCCGCGAGGCGGGCTTGCTCGAACCCGGGATAGACGGCGGCCTCGGACGCCAACGCGCGCTCGATTTGTGGCTTTCGGGCGTCAGTGTACTCGGGCAGGCGCTCGCCATTGGGCTTTTGACTTTCGTCGGCCCAGCGCAACAGCGTGCGCGCGTGCGTGAAGTACTCGGAGAAGATCGCGAGACCGCCCTCGACCATGACGCGCTCGAGGTTGTAGGGCGGCAGGCTGCCGCGTGCCTCCGCGACCTGCTCCCAGGCGTCGCCGAAGCGCGTCTCGAGACCGACATCGGCCGCGATCGACTCGCGCAGCTTCTTCTCCGCCGACGTCTTCTTCTCCATCAGTGCCGGGTCCTTCAGACCTGCCAGCTGGCCCTTCCACGACTTGAGCGAGTTCTCAAACGTGAAGAACAGGTCGCTCGCCTGTCGCTTCTGCTCGTCGCCTTGCTGGCCGAAGCGCTCGAGCGCATCACGCAGGCGGCCGTACAGCTCGATGTTGAGCGGAAGGGATTGGTCGCGCAGGAACTCGAGGTGCGCCACGGTATTGAGGCGCTGCGTCTGCCCAGGATGTCCGGACGTGAAAACCGGATCGCCCGCCTGCGCTCCGGCTGTGGACCACCGCAAATACTGTTTCACCTGAAGAGGCTTGCCGCCCTCGTAGACACGGAAGATGGTCATATCGAGGCAATAGCGCGGAAAGGTGAAGTTGTCAGGGTCACCGCCGTAGAACGCGGCGTCGAACTCGGGCGCGAAGACGAGTCGCACGTCCGTGAACTTCTTGTACAGGTAGAGATGGTATTGCCCCCCCTGATACAAGGTGACGACTTCGGCTTTCAGGCCCGTCTGGGCCTCGGCGGTCTTCTCGATGTCGGCGATCGCGGCTCGCCGCGCGGCCAGCGTCTCCGTCGATTTCATATCGGGCTTGATGGCGGCGTTCACCTGCGCTGTGACGTCGTCGATACGCTGCAAGGAGAGCAGCTCCAGATCGGGCGCCTTGATCTCCTGCGTCCGAACCCGTGCCACATACCCGTTCTTGACCAGGTCTCGCTCGGCGGTGCTCAGCTTCTGCAGGATGTCCATGGCCACATGATGGTTGGTCAGGACGAGACCCTCGGATGACACGAACGATCCCGAACCGCTTGGGAAGCGCACACTGGCCTGTTGCACGTTCTGAAGCCATGCATCAGTGAGCTCGACGTCGTAGGCTTGCTTGATGGCCGCTTTCGGAATGCGGTTGAATGGCCAGAAGCCTTCGCTTGCGTCGGTCAGCCGACCCGTGTGACGGCCCGCAGCGGCCGCCGCGGGCCCTGGTCCCCATACTGCACGTGCTCGAGAAACAACCCTGACGCGGGCGCCGTCACACGCGCTGGCACCGGCGAGGGCTCGCGCAGGAACGTATCCACGCTTTCGGGCGGAAGCTGACCGCGCCCGACGTCCACGAGCACGCCCACCATCCGTCGCACCATCTTCCAGAGAAAGTGCGATCCACCGATGCGTACCAGCACGAGATCACCCTCCTCGCCCAGGCTGACGTCATCGATGAGGACGGTCGTTGACTTTTCATCCGGGTCGTCGTCGGTGAACGAGCGGAAGTCGTGCATGCCGACGAAGCGTTGCGCCGCGTCCTTCATCGCGGCGTGATCCAGCGGCTCTTTCACCCACCACACAAACGGCTTGGCGAACGCCGTACGGCGGCGGGCGATCTGATAGAGATACGTACGTTCGGTCGCGCCGTGGCGAGCGTGAAAGCGATGCGGCGCCGCGTGGACGGCAAGCACGTTCACATCAGCCGGGAGCTCGTCGTTGACCCGGCGTCTGAGCGCGTCGGGCGCCAGGCGCGTGTGCACGTCGAGATGGGCCACTTGCATGAGTGCCTTGCCAGGCGGGCGCCTCGCCGCCCTCGATGCGTCACCGTAATTATGAACGCAGTACTAAGGCACGTAGCCGATTGCGTCGATCTCGACACGCAGGCCTTCGCCGGGCAATCCCGCCGCCTGGATGGTGGTGCGGGCCGGGCGGTGATCGCCGAACACGCGCGCGTAGACGGCGTTCATCTCCGGAAACTCTCGCATGTCGAGTAGAAACACGCCGCACCGCAGCACGTGGGGTAAGTCGCTGCCTGCCGCTCGAAGAATCGCCTGGATATTCTTCAAGCATTGCTCGGTCTGCGATGCGATATCGGCGCCCACCAACTGTCCCGTCGCCGGATCGGTTCCGCCCTGACCGGACACGAAGATCAACCGGTCGAGCAGCATCCCGGGCGAATAGGGCCCGACGGGTTTTGCGAGATTAGCGGCGTGGACGGACGCGTGCTGTGACATGACACTCCTTGTGGCGCCTATCTTAGTGCCGAGCGCCTGACGGCGCTCGCTGGGACCGCTCACGCGGTGGGACCCGTTTGCGAATTGGACCGGCTCGGTTGCGCTCGCGGCGGGGAATTGATTGACTCCCACTGCGCGCCGCGCGGTCCGACCGGCGAAGCCGGCCCACGGCGCGAAGCGCCGCCTACCGCCGTGAGACGGCCCTATGCGTGAGCGAAGCGAGCCCCGCCCCCGAGCGCGTCCGGTGCTCCCTTACTCCCCGACGGCCACCAGATGGTTGCGCGTGCGAAAGTAAAACGTGCCTCGCGTGATGGCTGGTGTCGCCATCGCCACTTCGCCCAGCGGATTGGTGCTGAGGAGCTCGAACGTCGAGCCCGCCTTGACCACGTACACGTCGCCGTCTTCGCTCGTGAAGTACACGCGGCCTGCCGCCGCCACCGGCGACGCACTGAACCCGGTTTTCCCGTCACCGAGCCGGCTCTGGTAATGCCGCTCCCCTGTTCGCGCATCGAAGACGCTCAGCACCCCGTTGTCACGGCACACGTAGAGCAGGTCTCCGTATACCAGCGGCGTCTGCATGTAGCCGCCGTCTCGCAGATAGCTCCACACCACATGCGCGTTGCTCGTCTCGCTGGCCTTCAGTGAGATGTCGCCGGTGGCGGTCGGACGAATCGCGTAGATGGGGGCGAGCCGTCCGTGAGCGTTGGTGATGAAGATGAGACCGTGCGCCAGGATGGGCGTCGGCACGGGAATGTCGCCGCCGCCGGCCATCTGCCACAGCGGCTTGCCCGAGGCGAGGTCGTAGCCGCCGATGTGTTTGAAGCCGTTGACGACGACCTGCGCTCGGTTCTCATCGACGACGATCGCGGGCGTGCTCCATGTCGGCACGTCGGATCGAGGCGTGCGCCACAGCTCGTTGCCCGTCTCGACGTCGAAGGCGCCCACGAACGAGCCTTGCTGCACGTCGGCCTGCACGATGACGCGACCCTCGTGAATCACCGGCGAGCTTGCGAACCCCCATTGGGCATCGGGAACCATGAAGAATCCCGAGTCGAGCATCCCGAAATCCTTCTTCCACAGCAACCGGCCGTCGAGATCGTAGGCGTAGAGACCCTCGGAGCCGAAAAACGCCACGATGCGACGACCGTCGGTGGCGAGCGTCGAGCTCGCATGGGTCGACTTGGGGTGGCGCTTCACGCGCGGAACGCCGGTGTGCGCTGTTTGCTCCCACCGCAGCTTCCCCGTGACGCGGTCGAAGCACATGACGACGAAGCGATGAGAGGTGGCGTCCTGCACCGAGGTGATGTCGCCGTACAACCCCACTTTCAGCTCGGGGTTGGGCGTTCCGCTGATGGCGCTCGTCACGCAGACGAGGTCGCCCCACACGATGGGACTCGAGTGTCCAAGCCCTGCGACCGCCGTCCGCCACTTGACGTGCCGCGACTCGGGAACGTTCCACGTCAGCGGCGCGGAGCCTTCTGCGACGCCGCGAGCGTCGACCCCGCGAAACCCGGGCCAATTCTCCGCCGCCTCCGGAGCTGTCGATGTGGTTGCCTCCGCGATGCCGAGCAGCACGACGAGAGATGCCGAGAGCGCGAGGGTTCGCATGGGGCCAATACTAGCTCGCTTCGCTCACGCGACCGGGCGCCTCGCCCGGCTCGGCGGTCGGCCTCGCGGCGGTCGCCGCTCGGTAGGACCCGCTTCGCGGGTTGGACCGGCTCGCTTACGCTTTGCCGGTGGGAATTGATCGACTCCTACCGCGCAGCGCGGCCCCACCGGCGCAGCCGCCGCCCGAGCGCCGCGAGGCGCGAGGCCTCCAGCGAGCGGAGCGAGTCCGCCCAACCCGCCATGCTACAGTCCGGCGCATGGCGGAGGTGCCGGCTCGCCAGAGCGTCGATGTCAACGAAGTCCAGCTTCTCGCTCGACTCCGTGCCGGTGATGAGGCGGCGTTCGAGGAGCTGGTCCGCACTCAGGGCCGGCGACTCTTTGCCGTCGCCCGGCGTCTCCTCGCCACCGATGATGACGCCCAAGACACGGTACAGGACGCGTTTCTCTCGGCTATCCGCAACCTCGATCGGTTCGAAGGCGGCTCCAGGCTCTCGACCTGGCTGCACCGCATCGTGGTAAATGCTGCCCTGATGAAGCTGCGCACCCGGCGGCGACGACCCGAAGAGTCGATCGAGCCGCTGCTGCCCGCCTTTGCCGACGATGGTCACCATCGCGACCGCATCTCGAGCTGGGACGAGCCCGTCGACGAGGCACTCGATCGAGCGGAGACCCGTCGTATTGTGCGAGCCTTGATCGACGAGCTGCCCGAGTCCTACCGAACCGTTTTGCTGCTCCGTGACATCGAAGGGTTGGACACGGCCGAGGCCGCGTCGGCTCTTGGGCTGACATCGGCGGCCGTGAAGGTCCGTCTGCACCGCGCGCGCCA
>JAIVJN010000068.1 GCA_020200025.1 Acidobacteriota bacterium
CTCCGTGCCCACCTGGCGATGTTGCAAGGGAAGCGGTTCACGTTCGACGAAGAATCGAAGGCGCTCTACGATGCCGTGGCGCCGACCCACAGCGAAGCTGACTTCGAGAAGATTCTGAAGCAGCTCGACAGCAAGCTGCCCGGAGACGGCTCACTCATCGAGCGCTACGAGCGCTTCAAGCAGCCGTTCATCATCCCCAGCGCCAAGCTCGATCCGGTGTTCCAAACGGCAATTCGTGGCTGCCGCGATCGCACCACGGCCTTCGTCGAACTGCCCCCGGCCGAAAGCTTCAAGGTCGAGTATGTGACGGGCAAGTCATGGGGTGGCTACAACTGGTATCAGGGCGATTATCGGAGCCTCATCCAGGTGAACACCGACCTTCCTGTCTACGTCGACCGCGCCATCGATCTCGCCTGCCACGAGGGGTATCCGGGACACCATGTCTACAACGTCCTCCTCGAGAAGCACCTGGTGCGCGATCGAGGATGGCTCGAGTTCACCGTCTATCCCCTCTTCTCGCCGCAGTCGTTGATCGCGGAGGGAACGGCCAACTACGGCATCGAGGTTGCCTTCAGCCGCGCCGAGCGCTTGACGTTCGAACAGGACGTCTTGTTTCCCCTTGCGGGCCTCGATGCCACACGAGCCGCGCTCTACTACGAGGTGCTCGAACTGGTCGATCAGTTGTCCTATGCCGGGAACGAAGCGGCACGCCGGTATCTCGACGGGCGCATCGATGCCACGGCGACGGCCGACTGGCTCGAGCGCTATGCCATGATGCCGCGGGCGCGCGCGGAGCAGCGGGTCAAGTTCTTCGATCAGTATCGCAGCTACGTGATCAACTACAACCTCGGCAAAGATCTGGTGCGCGCCTTCATCGAGCGGCGCCTGCGCGCCGATAACGCGCCGCGACAGAAGTGGCGCGAGTTCGCGGCGCTGTTGTCATCACCGCGGCTGCCCTCGGGCTTGAAATAGGGATCTCGAGGCAAGTCTTCACCTGTGATCGCTGTTTTCTGAGCCGGTGAAGTTCCGCCCTGAGGCAATCTTCCCCTTGGTCCGACCACGCACAATCCCCACGCCGCGGGTCGACATGAAAGCCGTCGAAATCTCTGCGTTCGGTGCCCCAGAGGTGTTGCGCATCGCCGACAGGCCCATCCCTGAACCTGGCGAGCGAGAGCTGCTGGTGAAGGTCGCGGCGGCAGGCGTGAACCGGCCGGATGTCCGTCAGCGGCAGGGCCGATACCCGCCGCCCCCAGGCGTGACCGACATTCCCGGTCTCGAGATCGCCGGCACGGTGGCCCGGTGCGGGCCGGGCGTCGCGCGCTGGAGCGTGGGCGATACGCTCTGTGCGCTCGTCGCCGGCGGTGGGTACGCCGAATACTGCGTCGTCCCCGATCTGCAATGCCTGCCGGTGCCTGCGGGGCTCACCATGATCCAGGCCGCGGCGCTGCCGGAGACGAGCTTCACGGTCTGGACCAACGTTTTCGAACGCGGCCGGCTTCGCGCCGGCGAGTCGCTGCTCGTCCACGGCGGGTCCAGCGGTATCGGCACCACGGCGATCCAGTTCGCCAAGGCACGGGACTCCCAAGTGTTCGCGACGGCAGGCAGCGACGCGAAGTGCGCGGCGTGCGAACGGCTCGGAGCCGAGCTTGCCGTCAACTACCGGACACATGACTGGGTCAGCGAGCTCCAGTCGCGGACGGAGGGTCGCGGCGTGGATGTCATCCTCGACATGGTGGGCGGGGACTACGTGCCTCGCAACCTCGAGTTGCTGGCGCGCGATGGCCGCCTCGTGCAGATCGCATTTCTCGGAGGTCCCAAAGCCGACGTCGACCTCATGCGCGTCATGACCAAACGGCTGACATTGACGGGCTCGACGTTGCGGCCGCGGTCTGCGGAAGAGAAAGGCCTCATCGCGCGCGAGTTGCACGCCCACATCTGGCCGCTCCTCGAGCGTGGCGTGGTACATCCGGTCGTTCATGCCGTCTTCCCTCTCAACCGCGCCGCCGATGCGCATCGCTTGATGGAACAAGGCGATCACATCGGCAAGATTGTGTTGACGGTGGGCTAACTCGCCTGCCGCCTGCCGCCTGCCGCCTGCCGCCTGCCGCCTGCCGCCTGCCGCCTGCCGTGTGCCGTGTGCCGTGTGCCGTGTGCCGTGTGCCGTGGGTATACTGTCTGTTTCCCATGCCGGCGCCCGACCGTCTCTTCACTCCGCGCTTCTTTCTCATGTGCGGATTCAGCTTCACCGTCTTCCTCTCCGCCTTTCAATTGCTGCCGACGGCGCCGTTTCGCATCCTCGAGCTCGGCGGCACGACCGCAGCCGCTGGGCTGTTCCTCGGCTTCCTCACGTACGCATCGGCTGCCAGCGCGCCGCTCACCGGCGCGATGGCCGACCGGTTCGGCAAGCGACGCATCCTCATCATCACCAGTCTGGCGATTGCCGGGTTCTCGTCGGTCTACGCGGTCGTGCCCGGTTATCGAATCTTGCTGGCGCTGGTCGTCTTTCATGGATTCTTCTGGTCCGGCCTGCTATCGTCTTCCGCCGCGTACACGACCGACTTCATTCCGCCGGGTCGACGAGCCGAGGGGATTGGCTACTGGGGTCTCTCGACGGTGTTCGCGGTCGCCGTGGCGCCGACGATCGGATTGTGGGTGTTCGAGCAAGGTGGTTGGCCGGCGCTGTGTGCCGAAGCCGCGCTGCTCAATCTTGTGATGGCGGGCATCGCCTGGGCGTTGCCGCCAGACGAGACTCGGTCGCGCGACCGTCTCGAGCTGAAGGCGTCGACACTGCTCGAGTGGCGCGTGCTCGTCGTGTCGATCACGCTCTTCATGTACTCGTTCGGCTACGGCGGAATCACAAGCTTCGTTACGCTCTATGCCGATGACAACGGCGTCACCCCGCGGGCGCTCTACTTCACGCTCTTCTCGCTCAGCATTGTCTGCACGCGGCCGTTCATCGGTCGCTTCGCGGACCGCGTCGGCTACAAACGCGTCCTGTTCCCGTGCTTGTCGCTCGTCGTCTTGGGCTTCGCCCTCCTGGCGCTTGGCGGCACGCGACCCTTCATCGTTGCGTCGGCGCTGACGTTCGGTATCGGCTTCGGGTCGGCATACCCGGTGTTCATCGCTTACGTAATGCGGCATGTCGACGATGCGCGTCGCGGGGCGGCATTCGGCGGAGTGATCGGCGCGTTCGATACGGGTATAGGCACGGGCTCGATCGCTATGGGATGGATCATCGGACACGCGAGCTTCCAAGCCGCCTACGGAACGGCGGCGGTGCTGGCGGCGTTGTCGATTCCTATCTTCGTACTGACGGAGAGACGGTTCCTGAGGGGACCGGTGCTGGGAGCCGTCACGGTGAAGAAGGTGTTGAGGCTTGAAGGCCCGGAGGCCTGAAGGCTTGGGCTTGCAAAGGTCTGCTCGCTTGGCGGGCGCCCAGACGGAATTGGGCGTTTTGAAAGCCCGTCAAGCCTCCAAACCCCAAGCCAGGAGTGGTCTATGCAGTATGTGAATCTGGGTCGTGCGGGCGTGAAGGTGTCGCGCCTCTGCCTTGGCATGATGTCCTACGGCGCTTCGGCGTGGCGGCCCTGGGTGCTCGACGAAGGAGAGAGTCGTCCGTTCATTCGCCGGGCGCTCGAGCTCGGCATCAACTTCTTCGATACGGCCGACATGTATTCGGCGGGCGCCAGCGAGGAAGTGCTCGGCCGGGCCATTCGAGACCTCGCGAGCAGCCGCGACGAGGTTGTGATCGCGACCAAGGTCTTCTATCCGATCGCGGGGCACCCGAACGCGGGTGGCCTGTCTCGAAAGCACATCATGGCCGCGATCGATGACTCGCTTCGCCGGCTCGGAATGGATCATGTCGATCTCTACCAGATCCATCGGCTGGATCCTGACACGCCGTTCGAGGAAACGCTCGAGGCCCTGCATGACATCGTCAAGGCAGGCAAGGCGCGGTATATCGGCGCCTCGAGCATGTTTGCCTGGCAGTTTGCCCGCCTGCTGCACACGCAAGAGCGTCGCGGCTGGACACGTTTCGTGACGATGCAAAACCACTACAACCTCATCTACCGTGAAGAGGAGCGCGAGATGCTCCCACTCTGCCAGGCCGAGGGAATCGGTGTCATTCCCTGGAGCCCGCTGGCCCGGGGGTTTCTGGCCGGCAACCGAAAACGTGGGCAGCGGGACGCGACGTTGCGTGAGCAGAACGATCGCTATGGGCACGATATGTACTACAGCGATGCCGACTACGACGTGGCGGAGCGCGTGTCGCAAGTGGCATCTGGCAAAGGGGTCAAGCCCATTCAGGTGGCACTCGCCTGGGTATTGCGCCAGCCGGCGATTACCGTGCCGATCGTCGGAGTCACGCGCTTGGAGCAGTTCGACGATCTGGTCTCCGCGCTCGATCTGGAGTTATCGGACGAGGAGTGCAAGCGGCTCGAAGAGCCGTACCGACCCCACGCCGTGCTCGGACACGAATGACGGAGAACAGTGCGGCTGATGGAAACTGAGAGCCTGTGAGCTTATCGCCACGAAGCCACGACCCTGGCCTTCGTGCTCTTCGCCCCGTGACTGCGCTCGGGCCGCCCTGAGCATCGTCGAAAGGGCGTGGCTGTCCGTCGGTCTGCCGCCTGTGGACAGCGTGACCTACGCTGGCGTCAGTTGTGGCTCATAGGCGAGGACGGGACGCAGCCATCGCTCGACTTCTGCTAGCGGCATGCCCTTTCGGCGTGCATAGTCTTCGATCTGATCGAGACCGACGCGCTGGATGTTGAAGTACTTCGCCTGTGGATGGGCGAAGTAAAGGCCACTCACCGACGCCGGCGGGGTCATGGCGCCGCTTTCGGTGAGATCCATGCCGATACGGCGCGCGCCGAGCAGATCGAACAGGCGCACCTTCTCGCTGTGGTCCGGGCACGCCGGATACCCGTACGCGGGGCGAATGCCGCGGTACTGCTCGGCGAGCAGCGCATCCTGGTCGACCGGCTCGTCCGCGGCGTAGCCCCACTCACGCCGCACCCGGGCATGCAGGTATTCGGCGAAGGCCTCAGCGAGCCGATCGGCCAACGCTTTCACGATGATCGCCGAGTAATCGTCGTGCTCGGCCTCGAAGCGTTGTGCGAGCTCGTCCGCCCCGAGACCCGCAGTCAGCGCAAATGCGCCCACGTAGTCGACCAGTCCGCTCTCGGCTGGAGCCACGAAGTCGGCAAGCGATCGATTCGGCTTCGCGTCCGCGATCACTTCTTGCTGTCGCAGCATCGGGAACCGAGCCACGATCGGCCTGCGGCCGACTCTGCCTTCGCGGTCGAAGCCGGGCTCGTACAGCACCAGATCGTCGGCGTCGCTCGTTGCCGGCCAAAATCCATAGACGCCACGCGCCCGCACCAGCTTGCCGTTGACGATGCGCTCGAGCAGTTGCGTGGCGTGCAGATGCAGCTCGCGCGCCGCCGGCCCGTGCTGTGGATGATCGAGGATCGCCGGAAAGCGTCCCTTCAGCTCCCACGCCGCAAAGAAAAACGTCCAATCGATGTACGGCACGAGCTCGGCCAAATCGACGTCCACGTGACGCGCCCCGGTGAAGGCCGGCACGGCGATCGTGTCATCGTCGAACGGCAGCCGAAGTCGATTGGCGCGGGCGTCCGCGTATGACAACAGCGGCTTCTCGCGTCGGGTGCCGTACTGATCGCGGAGACGTTGCTGGTCCGCCTGATTGGACGCATCGAATGCGGCTCGATGCTCTCGGCTCAACAGGTGGGATACGACGTCGACGACCCGCGAGGCATCGGGGACGTGCACCACGGGCTGTCCATATTCTGGCGCGATCTTGACCGCCGTGTGCTGTCGGCTGGTCGTCGCCCCCCCGATGAGCAGGGGCAGCGACACGTCTCGTCGCTTCATCTCCTGGGCCACGAAGACCATCTCGTCGAGCGACGGCGTGATGAGACCGCTCAAGCCGACGATGTCGACGTCACGCTCGCGAGCTTCCTGCAGGATGCGATCGCAGTGCACCATCACGCCGAGATCGATTACCTCGTAGTTGTTGCAGCCGAGCACGACGCCGACGATGTTCTTGCCGATGTCGTGGACGTCGCCTTTGACCGTCGCGAGGAGCACGCGTCCCTGTGTGCGGGCCGATCCCGCACCGGCCGCACGCGATGCCCTCTCTGCTTCCATGAACGGCTCGAGATGGGCGACCGCACGTTTCATCGCCCTCGCGCTCTTCACGACTTGCGGGAGGAACATCTTCCCGGCTCCAAAGAGATCGCCGACGACTTTCATGCCGTCCATGAGGGGACCTTCGATCACGCTCAAGGGTCGGCCGTACTTCGCGCGCGCCTCTTCCGTATCGGTCTCGATGTAGTCGACGACGCCGTGCACGAGCGCGTGAGCCAGCCTCGATTCGACGCTGCCGGTCCGCCACGCGAGGTCTGTTGTTCGTTTGCTGCCGGCGCCCTTCACCTGTTCGGCGTACACGACCATTCGCTCGGTAGCGTCGGCGCGCCGGTTGAAGATGATGTCCTCGACGTGCTCGAGCAGATCGGCGGGGATGTCTTCGTAGACGATCAACTGGCCGGCGTTGACGATGCCCATGTCGAGGCCGGCACGAATGGCGTGGAAGAGAAACGCCGAGTGAATCGCCTCGCGAACGACGTCGTTGCCGCGGAACGAGAATGACAAGTTGCTGATGCCGCCGCTGATCTTCACGCCCGGGCACGTCGCCTTGATTTGCCGGGTCGCCTCGATGAAGTTGCATCCGTAGTCGGCATGCTCCTCGAGCCCAGTGGCGATCGCGAGCACGTTCGGGTCGAAGACAATGTCCTCGGCGGCTACGCCGGCTTGCTCGATGAGCAGTCGATAGGCGCGCTGGCAGATCGCAACCTTGCGCTCGACCGTGTCGGCCTGCCCGCGCTCGTCGAACGCCATCACGACCATCGCCGCGCCGTAGCGACGAATCGTGCGCGCTTTGGCGAGAAAATCCGCCTCGCCCTCCTTCAAGCTGATGGAGTTGACGATGGCCTTCCCCTGCACACACTTGAGACCGGCTTCGATGACCGACCACTTCGAGCTGTCGATCATGATTGGGACGCGCGCGATCTCGGGCTCGGTTGCGATGTAGTGGAGGAACGTCGTCATCGCGGCTTCAGAGTCGAGCATCCCCTCGTCCATGTTGACGTCGAGGATGTTGGCGCCGCCGCGCACCTGATCGGCGGCCACTTGCGCGGCCCCGGTCCAGTCGCCCGCCAGGACGAGGCGAGCGAAGCGCTTCGAGCCGGTCACGTTGGTCCGCTCGCCGATCATCTGGAAGTTCGCGTCGGGTCGAAGCACCAGCGGCTCGAGTCCGGAATAGCGCGAAAATCCGTGTAATCCGTCCCCGTCGCGACCGGAAGCCGCTCCGGCGTGAAGGCGCCGCAGCTCGTCCGAGTCGTCCGCACGAGGGGAGGGGGGTGCCGTCTGTGAACCGCCTGCGGTGTCGGGTGCCGTGTGCCGTACGTCGTGTCCCGGCCTGGGTCGCGGCGGCAAGTCCTTGACCGCTGCCGCGACCGCCCGAATGTGGTCGGGTGTCGTTCCGCAGCAGCCGCCGACGATGTTGACG
>JAIVJN010000293.1 GCA_020200025.1 Acidobacteriota bacterium
GCCCTAAAGGGCTGCCCCTACGGTACGCGAAGTATGAGCAGATACCACATCGCGGTAATTGCCGGTGACGGGATCGGCCGCGAGGTGACCCCGGCCGCGCTGTCGATTCTCCAGACAGTTTCGCAACGCGGCGGCATCACGCTCGACTTCGTCGAGCTGCCCTGGGGTTGTGAGTACTACCTCGCGCACGGCCGCATGATGGATGTGGACGGTCTCGACCGATTGCGCGACACCGATGCCATCCTCCTCGGCGCGATCGGCGCTCCCTCCGTGCCCGACCACGTCTCGATTTGGCAGCTCATCCTGCCCATCAGGCAGCGCTTCGAGCAGTACGTCAATCTGCGCCCGATGCGCCTGCTGCCGGGTGTCTCTGGCCCGCTGAGCGGACGCTCGGCGAGCGACATCGACATGGTATGCGTTCGCGAGAACACTGAAGGCGAGTACGCCGGCCTGGGTGGCCGCCTCTATCGGGGAACGCCGCACGAGATTGCAGAGCAGACCGGCGTGTTCACGCGGCGGGGCATCGAGCGCGTCGTGCGATTCGCCTTCGATCTCGCGTCCAGACGTCCCAGACGTCTGCTGGCCAGCGCCACGAAATCGAACGCGCTGCAACACTCGATGGTGCTGTGGGACGAAGTGGTCGACGAAGTGGCGGCATCGTATCCGGCCGTGACGATGCGCCGCTACCACGTCGACGCGCTCGCCGCTCGAATGGTCACGCATCCACACACGCTCGATGTCATTGTCGGCTCGAATCTATTCGGCGACATCCTCACCGACCTTGGCGCCGCCCTCACCGGAAGCCTCGGCGTTGCGCCCGGAGCGAACCTCAATCCCGAGGGGCACTTTCCCTCGATGTTCGAGCCAATCCACGGCTCGGCGCCCGACATCGCCGGCAAGGGCATCGCCAATCCGATTGGCGCGATCTGGGCGGCTGCGATGATGCTCGATCATCTGGGACATCGCGATCTGCACGACTCGATCGTCGGGGCCATCGAGCGTGTGATCGTCGCGGGAACCGTACGCACGCCGGACCTCGGCGGCCATCACTCGACCGGCGAGATGGTCCACGCTATTGCAGCCGAGCTGCTCCGTCACTGAGAGCGGGCTTACCTGCCAAGCAGCGTGACGAGCGCCGCATCCGCTTCAGGAAGTGGCAGTAACGCAAGCTCCGACCGCCCGACCCACCTCATACCCTGGCCGAGCATCGGCTTTGCCTCGCCGAGGTAGCCGCATCGATAGAAATGAAGTTCCACCGAGCGATCGGGGTAGGTATGTACGACCGTGTGGATTGGGTCGCCGACATCGGCCACGATGTCGAGCTCCTCGAAGAGCTCGCGCCGCAAAGCTTGGGTGTGTGTTTCGGCTGGGTGACACTTGCCGCCGGGAAACTCCCAGTGGCCGGCCAGATGGGTGCCGTCGGGGCGGAGGGTCAGCAGGAACTTGTCGTCGCGCTCGATCACGGCGGCGACCACGACGATGGGATTAAGCAACCTGGTTGCTCCCGAAATTCTTGAGAGCAACGGATTAAGCAACCTGGTTGCTCGCGAAATTCTTGAGAGCAACCAGGTTGCCTCTGAGGGCAACCGGGTTGCTCTTGGACGTTTGCGAGAGCACAACCCGGTTGCTTAGCGGCTCTGCCGTCCTCGCGTCACCCTCACGTGAAACTCGCCTTTGTTGTCGGCCACGTGATCGTCGTTGATGCCGAGATACAGCTCCCCGTTCGCAGGCATCGAGATCGGCGCGCTGATGCTGCCGATGGCAAACGGCCGCGAGTTGCCCACGCGGCCCATCAAAGCGCCCACGTAATTGTCGGGAAGCGGTGTATTGGCGGCTTTGCGCGCCTTCATCGAGCCATCGGGTCCCGCAACATCGCCCTCAGAATCCGACAGGGTGATTCTCTCGGTCACCGCGAAGCTCAGGCGATCCCCTTCCCGCACCCTGATGCCAGTAGGGGTCCACTCCTGGTTTGCGGCGACCTTGATCGCGCCCGCGGGCAATTCGGCCGCCGCCGCAGCGGAGGTCGCTTGCGTTGTCTGGGCCGGGTAATTGCCAAGATATATTCGGCCAACCCTGTCGGCAGAAATTCGCTGCACCTCGCCCGAGCCCGACGGCTGGAAGTGTACGACCCGCTCCGACTCTTCGCCGGAACCCTTGCCGCCACGTGTCTCGATGAGCCGACCCTTGACCTTCGAGCTGTCGCGCATCACGACGAGATGCTCGGCGCCACGCGCGTCTGCCGTTTCAGTTTCGGGGAGCCCGCTCGCACCATTCACGAAGTCGATGACGAGCACGTCGCCCACGGGGATCTTGTGCTGATCCGCGAGGCTCGCACGAACGTATACCGTGCCGCTGCCAACGCCTTCGAGGTTTCCAGACACCCGGTTACCGTCGCGCTTGAGCACCGTCACTTGATGCTCGTTGGGGGTCTGATCTCGCGCGGCCAGGAGAGGCGCGCTCGCGACGAGAGCCGCGCCGAGAACGATCGCCATTCGACGTGAGGAGAAAGACCTGGTTTCCATGTTCCTTGACGTAGCAAAGAAAGCGCCACGTCAGGGGGTACGACATTGCCGCGACCTGCCGGACGCTACGATCAAAAGCTGAGCTGGCCCGGTAAAGCATTACCCAGTTCATCTACTGGCTTGTCATATTTCGAACCTTCAAATGGCGGTCGAAGAACTCCGCCGCGGCTGACAGCGCGCGCCGCCAGTTGCGGTGGAGCAGAAAGCCGTGCACCTCGTCGGGGAAGATGACCTGCTCGACCACGACGCTGCGCTTTCGCAGTTGCTCGACAAGATCCACCGTTTCGCTGAATGGCACATTCCGGTCGTCGTCGCCGTGCACCACGAGGACCGGCGCACGCCATCCGTTGATGGACGCCATCGGCGACGACAAGAAGGCGCGGCGTGCCACGTCCTGCCGCGCCTGGGGGTTGAACGTCGGTTGAAAATTACCGATCACGACGGTCCAATCGTGGACGCCGTGAATGTCCACGCCAGCGGCGAAGAGCTCGGGCGCGCGCGAGAGGCCCATCGCCGTGAGGTAGCCGCCGTACGACCCACCCCAGAGACCGATCCGTGCAGGATCGACGTCGGGTCGCGACCGCAGGTAGAGACCGGCTCCGACAACGTCTTGATACTCGCTGGCACCTGCGGCCCCGTAGTCGAGCGCTTCGCGGAAGTCGAGACCATATCCGGTACCGCTGCGATAGTTGACCGAGAGCACGAGGTAGCCCCGACTCGCGAGGTATTGGTTGAGCGCGTAGGTGTTGTGGTAGTAGCTCAGATAGTGCCATCCGAGCAGCATCTGCCGCCGCGATCCGCCATGGAAAAAGATTACGGCCGGATGGCGAGCCGGGCCTGACTGGCCAGGGCTCAAGCTCTGGCCCTCCATACGAGGTTTGAAGAGCTGAGCCGGAATCGACATCCCGTCGGCGGCCGTGAAGGTGACGGCTTCGGGCTCGACGAGCGTCGCAGCAGGAAACGAGGACGGGATCGTGTCTGGCGAGAGCTCCCGTGCGACGCCGCCTGTGTGGACGACGGGCTGGCCGGGACGTCTGGCATCGGCGCGTAGATACGCAACGCCAGAGCCGTCGCCGAGTGGCGTTGGGTTCCACTCGATGCTCGTACCGCGCGTCAGCGCCTCGGGCGCCGAACCCACGGCGACACGCCAGATGTGCCGACGGTCGATGTCATCCTGGTTGGAGCTGAAGAGCACCGAACGCCGGTCGGATGCGGAGGTCACGTCTTCGACTTCGAAGGCGCCGGGAGTCAGCAGGGTCGCCGACCCGCCGGCGCCGGGCACGGCGTAAAGATGCTTCCAGCCGTCACGTTCCCACGGGAAGACCAGGTGGTTGTCCACCGTCCAGGTCAGACTGTCGCCGTTCACGGACTGGAAGACGCTACCCTTGCCGCGCTCCGCCCTCCAGATCTCGCGCGCGGCACCCCTCGTCGCATCTACCGCGCGAATAGACCAGGGCTCGCCCTCGCGCTCGGGGTGAAATGGCAGTAGGTCACGCCGCACCGGGCGACGGACGAACGCGATCTCTCGGCCGTCGGGCGACCAGACAGGATCGCTGTCCGAATCCACCGATGCGTCCACGAACTGCAGGCTTTTCGACGGCAGGTCGAACACCCCGATGAACGCGTGGGTGCCGCGATTGCTCGCGAACGCGATGCGGGTGCCGTCCGGTGACCATCGCAGCCCACGCGCCGAGCCGCGCGCGTGCACGGCTTGCACGGGAGCAGGCGTCCCCGTCACACCCGCGGTCCAGATCTGCCCGCGATGAGTGAACGCGAGAAGATCGCCCTTCGGTGAGATCGACGGAGCATCACCCGAAGCAATCTTGCGCGGCTCGCCGCCCGCGGCTGGCGCAAGCCAGATTGCCTGATCCACGCTTTCGGGATTGCTCGTCGGGTTCGGCAATTCGCCGGCGCGGTTGGGTCCTCCACCCCGAACGAACACGACATGGCGCGCATCGGGTGTCCAGCGCAAGCTGGTGATCTCCTGGCCATCGTCGCCGGAAAAGCGCGACAGCGCGCGGCCCGCGAACGAGGGACCCTCGGCGATCCAGACATTGCGCGTACCGCGCTCGTCGAAGACCCACGCCACTTTCTGGCCGACGGGTGCGGCCACGAGCCCGCTCGCAAACGGCGCGCTCAGCAGTTGCTCGATCGTGACGGCAGGCGGTGTCTGACCCCGAACGGGCGCGATTGCCAGTGCCGCCACGAAAACACTGAAGAGAGCGCGACTGCGGATCCGCATGAGACCTCCACAACGGCACACTTTACTCGTCAACTCTCGCGTCGGACGAAGGGCAACGCGGCCACTGTAGCCGGCACGCGGCGGTCCTCGCTGACCACCTCGAGCCCGGTTCCAGGCTCGACGAAGTCACGGTGCACGTAGCCAAGGGCGATGGCGTGTCCGAGTGTCGGCGACCAGGCCACGCTCGTCAACCTGCCCACGTCGCGGCCTGCCGACACCACCCGGTCGCCCGCCAACCCCGTTTCACCGTCGCTGAACGCGAAGCCCACCAGCCGTCGAGCCACGCGCCCGCTGCCGCGCTGCACGACGCGGACGATGATTTCCTGACCGACGTAGCAGCCCTTGGTGAACGAAATCGCGCGATCTTCGATTCCTGCTTCGAGCGGGATGGTGTCTTCGCGCATATCCACGAGAAAGCGCGGAATCCCCGCTTCGATGCGCACGACCTCGAGGGTCGCGAGCGACACCTCGAGAACGTCGAGCTCAGCGAGCGCGTCGACGACCCCCGCCACGCCGTCACGCGGCACATACATCGCCCAGGCGGTCGCGCCGGATGACCGATCGCGCACCACGTGATCGACCGGCGACAGATGGTCTTTCAGAGCCTCGACCGCGTCGCTCGAACTCGGGCCATGAAGGTCGACGACAAGCACTGAGCTGCTGAGATCGTCGACGTGCACGTCTTCGGCGAAGACCAAGCCCTCCAGCCGTTCCCGTAGGCTGGCGGCCAGCGGCGACGGGACGTCCATCAGCACCGCGTCGGGCAAGGCCACCACGCGCATGTCGGAGGTCATCCGGCCTTGCGGCGTCAGGTAGGCAGCGTAGCCGGCCTCGCCGGGCCCGAGTGCCGCGACATCGTTGGTGAGTAACCCTTGCAGCCAAGTCACGCGATCGGCGCCCGCCACGCGGAGAACGCCGCGATCCGCGCGTCGCACGTATCCGCAACCGGTTGTCAGAGCTCGGTAGCCCGCCTCGGAAAACATCGCGTTCTAATTGAAGACACTAACTCGCATCTCACTTGGTGCAGATGGAATAAGCTCAAGAAACTGCGCCTGTCGTCGTCGTCGAAGAGAGACACATGACCTTGTTCAATTGTACCTGCGCGCTCATGGCGATCGCCGTTCTCGGATCAGGCGCTCCCGGCTTGGCGCAAACGCCGCCATCTACGCCTCCCCGGTCGAGCGACCCGAGCGCGACCAGTTACGTCGTTTTTCTCGGTTCGAGACCCGTGGGCCGAGAGGAAGTGTCCGTGCTGCGGCAGGCCGACGGTTGGGCGATCCGTGGCGTGAGCCGCATCGGTGCGCCCGTCGAGGTGGTCACGCGCGCGGCGGAGATCCGATACGACGGCGAGTGGCGGGCACGCTCGATGACCCTCGAGGGTACGGTGCGGGGTGTCGAGACGAGCGTCAAGACGACGTTTGCCGATGGGAAGGCGACCAGCGAGATCACCGTCAAGGGTGAGGTGTCGACCAAGACCGACGATGTCTCGGCCGACGCGGTGGTACTGCCGAATGCGTTTCTGGGCTCGTACGCGGCGCTGGCGCGGCGGCTGGTCGATGCCGCGGTCGGCACCACGGTGCGTGCCTACATTGCGCCACAAGCTGAGCTGCCAATTCGCATCGAATCGAAGACGGCGGAGCGCATCGACACGCCCCAGCAGGCGATTTCAGCCACGCGCGTCTCGATGCGCATGAGCAATCCGGGAGGCGAGCTTCAACTGAACGCGTGGATCGATGCGGCGGGTGCGCTCCTCCGTCTGAGTGTTCCGGCGCAGATGTTGGAGCTCGCCCGCGACGATATCGCCTCAGCTGCCTCGCGCACGACCTCGTTCTCCTTGCCGGGCGACGAGGCGATCCGCATTGCGGCGACAGGCTTCAATCTGGCTGGCACTGTGACCAAGCCGCCCGACGCCCGCGAGCCGCTCCCCGCGTTGGTCCTCATCGGCGGAGCTGGGCCGACCGATCGCGACGGGTTCGCAGCGGGCATTCCGGTCGTCGGCCAGATCGCGGGCGATCTCGTCAGAGCCGGCTTCCTGGTCGTCCGCTACGACAAGCGCGGCGTTGGCCAGAGTGGCGGACGCGCGGAAGCAGCAACGCTCACCGACTACGCCGAAGACGTCCGGTCGGTCATCACGTGGCTGCGCGATCGCGACGATGTCGACGACAGGCGGATTGGCCTGGTCGGACACAGCGAAGGCGCGTGGGTCGCGATGTTGGCAGCCAGTCGCGATGACCGCGTTTCGGCGATGGCGCTCGTCGCCGCGGCTGCATCGACGGGAGCGGAGTTGGTGCTCGAACAGCAGCGTCACGTGTTGGAGCGCCTCAAGGCGTCCGAGCCCGAGGCGGAGGAGAAGGTTGCCCTCCAGAAACAGATCAACGAGGCGGCGCTCACCGGCAAGGGCTGGGACCAGGTGCCCGCCGAGGTGCGCGCACAGGCCGAGACGCCATGGTTTCAGAGCTTTCTGGCGTTCGATCCGGCGAAGGTAATGAAAGACGTCGACCAGCCCGTGCTCATCGTGCACGGTGCACTCGATGCGCAGGTGCCGCCGTCCCACGCCGAGAAGCTGGCGGCCCTCGCCCGCGCGCGTGGACGCGAGGAAGCGACCGATGTCGTGCTGGTCCCGGGGATCAATCACTTGCTGGTCCCGGCCACGACCGGTGAGATCGACGAATACGGGTCGCTGACGGATCGATCCGTCGCCCCGAGCGTCACCGCCGCCATCGGGTCGTGGATGGCGAAGGAGCTCGGTCCCGGCAAACGGTAAGCGGCAAGGACGGTTCCCTCAGCGGGCACGAAGGAGGTCGGGGCTTTCCGCCCACATCCCCGCGA
>JAIVJN010000251.1 GCA_020200025.1 Acidobacteriota bacterium
GATTCTAATTCAGGAGAACACGATATGAAGAAAATGCTGTCAGCGATGTGCATGGCGACCCTCGTCAGCGTCGGTGCGGGCCTGTCGGCTCAGTCCGGCACCATGCCCAAGGACCAGATGGACAAGAAAGACATGATGAAAGAAGGCCAGACGATGGTGTCGGGCTGCGTGGCCGCCGGCAAGAGTGCGGGCCAGTACATGCTGACCAACGCCATGATGATGGGCGGCATGATGGACAAGGAGATGGACAAGGACAAGATGGCGAAGCCGGGGATGAGCGGCGATCACATGATGTCCTACGAGCTGGTCGGCGGCGATGTGAAAGCGCACATGGGACACAAGGTCGAAGTAATGGGCACCATGTCGAAGACGGACATGGACTACATGGCGAAGATGGGCAAGATGGACAAGATGGCCAAAGACAAGATGATGGCCGACAAGGACATGAAGGCCATGAAGCTGAATGTCACGTCCGTCAAGATGGTCTCGGCCACCTGTCCGTAACGACATGCGACAACCCGAGCCGCCCGACTACGGTCGTGTGACACGGCGCGAGCTCCTCAAGCTCGCGCCTGTGCTCGGTTTGGGCGCGTTCGCCGTACCGAGCTTGCAGCCGCACCTCGTCGGACGTGGTCTCGAATTCAGCGACTGGGCGGCCGCGCGCTGGTTTCGCTCGAGTCACCTGGCTCCCACGTTCCCCGACGCGGCCGTCGTCTCACTCGATCGCTTTCCGCTCAACAGTTATCTGGCGCACGACCCAGGCGTCGACCTCGACGCCTGGGCACTGCGCGTCGACGGTGAGGTCTCGAGCCCGGGAGACTACTCGCTGGCGCGCATTCGCGCCTTGCCACGAGTGGAGCAGAACACGCGGCACGTCTGCGTGGAAGGCTGGGACGTCATCGGCAATTTTGCCGGTGCGCGCCTATCTACGCTGCTCGCCCTCGCCGGCGCCGACACGTCGGCGCGGTTCCTGGCGTTCTCTTGCGCCGACGACTACTACGAATCGCTCGACATGGCGACGGCGCTGCACCCGCAGTCGCTGCTCTGTTACGACATGCACGGGGCCGCGCTGGCGCGTGAGCACGGTGCGCCGCTGCGTCTGATCCTGCCGACCAAAATCGGCTACAAGTCGGCGAAGTATCTGACGAGTCTGACAGTAACCAACGTGCTCGAGCGCCGCGGGTATTGGGCCGATCAGGGCTATTCGTGGTTCTACGGACTGTGAGCGGCCGATGAAGCGCGCACCCATCGCGCTGTCACCAGACGTAGTGTCGTTCAGCACGTCACGCCCCGAGCTCATCGTTCACGCCGCTTATGAGCATCCGTGGGTCATCCGCGTGACGCATTGGCTCACCGCCATCTCGCTCGTCGTCCTCACCGGCAGCGGCCTGCAGATCTTTATCGCCTTCCCCAGCTTCGGAGCAAAGATTCCGCAAGAGGATCTGCTCACCGTGCCTCCGGCGCTGACCATCGGTGGATGGCTAGGCGGTGCCCTCCAGTGGCACGTCACGTTCATGTGGATTTTCATCGTCACCGGAGCCGTGTATCTCGGGTATCAGATCGTCAGCGGCCGTTACCGGATGGTGTTGTTCACGCCGCGGGATCTCCCGGGCGTGTGGCCGATGATGAAGCACTACTTCTTGTTCAAGGCGAAACCTCCAGTGGTCGAGCCTTACAACCCGCTGCAGAAACTCGCCTACACGGCGACGGTGCTGCTCGGAGTCGCTTCGGTGCTGACCGGACTGGTGCTCTATAACCCTGTGCAGTTCTCGGGTCTCGCGTGGGCCATGGGAGGTTTTCCCCGAGCACGCATCTGGCACGCGCTCGCCATGTGTGGGCTCCTCGCGTTCATCCCCGGCCACCTGCTGATGGTGGCGCTGCACGGCTGGAAGAATTTCGTGGCGATGATCGTCGGCTGGAAGAGAGACCCGGAGTACGCCGAACCGGATATGCGTGGTGATTGGATGTTCCCCCGCCTCGCGCTTATTTCGTGTTGTTCACACCGGCGACGCTCATGATCCTTGGCGGGCTGGCGCTGCTGGCCGCGCTCGGCTCTGCCACCGGTATCGTCACCGTGCGCGCCCATCAGTCGGGCACCTGCGTCGAGTTGAACACCGACCTCTCAGCGGCCCGCGCACCCCTGCTGAACGACCCCAAGACCACGGCCCTCCTCGTCAACGCCAACGCGGTCATCGGGGTGGTGGCGAAGGATACGAACAAGGACGGCACGATCGACATCACGACCGGCGACAAGATGGGCGTCTCGTGCGCCTTCCGATGCACATCACGCCGATGTTCGAGGCGGAGCTCGCCGCTCCCCGGGCAGCGAGGGCATGATCAGCAAGCTCGATAACGTTCGGCACGTCGATGGGTGGTTTTACGGTGCGGCGGCTGAACTGGCACCCTCGGTCATGGCCGGCGCCGGCGTACCCTTCGGCGCGGTGTTCTGGCTCGTGGCCGATGAAACGGCGGTGCCCGGCGCTCGGTCTCTCGCAGGCACCGACCCAGTACCCGCTCTCCACCCACGCGGCCGCGCTTGCCTCTCACCTCGTTTACGGCGTGACAACCGAAGTCGTACGCCGTGGAGTGCGTCGTCTCATGCGATAGCAATCGTTTGAACACGTCACAACCCTTCGGGCGAAACAAGTACGTGACCAATTCGTGACAACTCCGGGACTGTCGCGTGAGCACTGACCGGTAGATTGTTCGTCAAGGGTTCACGTCATTGAGAAGGGTGCGAGACATGTCGCGACGATTCGTCCTCTGGACCTGCCTGCTCGGCGGCGCTCTCGTACCTGCTCCGGCGAGTGCAGACTGGTTCGCAAGCGGATTTGCTGGCGCTGTGTTTGGAGGTCAGGTCAGCGACCCTCCCCGGTACGATTTCGGCGGATCGTTCGGTTGGCTGAGCGCCAGCAGGTTCGGCTTCGAGGTGGACGCAAGCCACACCCCAGACTTCTTCGAGATCGAGGACGTGCCCGAGGTCTTGTTCAGCGAGAGCAGCGTGACGACCGTGATGTTCAACGGCATCTTTCAGCTTCCGGGTGGATCGCCCGACTCCCGCCTCAGGCCGCATGTATCTGGCGGCGCCGGATGGATGCGCGCGCGGATTGGGGCGGACGCGGACTTCATCCGCGCCCGAAACAGTCACGTCGGAATCAATGCTGGCGGCGGTGCGCACTTTCTGTTGAGCGACCGATGGGGGGCGGGCGGTGACGTCCGCTACTTCCGAGACCTGCAAGATCTCGAGGGCGAGAGCGAGTTCTTCAGCCTAGGCGACCAGAAGGTCGATTTCTGGCGCGCAACAGCGAGCTTCGTCGTTCGGTTCTGAGGGCAGACCAGACGCCGCGAGACGGCAGGCGAGGTCGGCGGAGTTGGGTAGAGGGAGAGGCGTATGAGTCGAACCAGAGAAGCGGCACCACGTAGTCTCAATCGCGTCGGCTGCGGAGCCATCGGCATCTGGGCGATTGGCCTGTTCGGTTTCGTTTTCGCGCAGTCGAACGGCCCACGCTTTCCCGACAACCCCAACGTGCATCAAACCGGCAACACGGCGGCGGGACGAGACGTGTTCAGGTTCGAGACCTTCGGCAACGAAGGGTTCTGGACCGATGCCGTGCGGCTGCCGGCCGGCATGATGGCAACGAATTTTACGCCGCTTCGTGCGCTGCAGAATGGCCTGAGCATCGACAGCGAGGCGCTCGACCCGGCGCTGCGCGCGGCACTTGCGGCGGAGTTACGCACAAATCTCTCGGCGGCGCAGGCGCCGCTCCTCAACAGCGTGAACACCACCGTCGCGCTCATCAACGCCAACGCCGTGATCGGGCTGCCCC
>JAIVJN010000489.1 GCA_020200025.1 Acidobacteriota bacterium
GCCCTGCTGCATCGCGTCTTCGAAGCTCTTCGTCGAAGTGGCCGTAATTTCAACAACGCGCGCGATCGACATGATCTGTTCTCCTCGGGGCGTCTATTCAGACTGCTCCTGAAAGGCCGAAATGTAGCACACGAGACCGCCGTGCGCCGACCGTCGAAGCACGGCAGCACTCCACAAGCCTATCGACCGCATGCGGAGGGCGCTGGCCGCTGAGCCGCGGGTGTCACCGACAGGAACTGCACTCGAGGCGGCGTCGTGGGCGCCAGAGTGACGGTGACGTCGAGCTTTCCGCGCTCGCAGTCGAGGGTCCACCGACCGCGCAGCGCATTTTCGACCTCGAGCTCGTCGCCGGGTGTGCAGGCGCCCAGCTCCGACTTGAGCGTCTCGATCTCCCGCTGGCGGCGATCCTTCGAACGGTCGAGATACAGGTTCTCGGCCGCGATTCGCTCGGCGAGCGTGTCGTCCCATTTCATGATCAACCGCGAGACCGTGTCGCGGGTTTGGATCATGGCCGCGGACGGCTGCGGCACACGGGCCTGGAGTGCACCGGTTCTGTCGAGCGCGTCGAACGCGGCGATCGTCACGTTCCCCCACCCGGTGTACGTCAGATTGCCGAACGCGATGATGCCGACACCGTGCTCGGGCAGCCAGCGCATGATCGAGCCGAACCCCGGCAGGCCGCCGCTGTGCGCCACGATGTGCCGGAACGCACACGATTGCGAGACGCCGAGGCCATACCCGTATCCACCGGCGCGGAGCTGCAATGTGTCGTCTGCGGCGTTGCGAGCGACGGACGCGGGAGAGTAGCGCCAGACCTGCTGCATCTCGCGAAGCGACGCGCGGCTGATGGGCCCTTGCTCAGCGCCATCATGCGCCGGCCACGCCGCCATGAGCGCGCCCACATAGCGACTGAGATCGCGAATGGATGTCAGCATGCCGCCCATGGCGCCGAACGAGCCGTCCGCGAGCTGCGGCTCCTCTTTCCACATCTCGTCCTCCCATCGATAGCCGTGGGCCAGACGCTCCGGCGGAACGTCGCGCGGCTCGAGCGTCGTCGACGTCATCGTCAGCGGTTTGAGAATGTGTGTCGCGACGTAGTCACGATACGGCATGGCTGATCGCCCCACGGATTGTCCTCCGGAAACCCTTCTGCGTGTGACAGCAGATGACGGATCGTGATCCTGGGCGAATCGGTCGTCGGATACGTCAGCCCTTTCAGCTCGGGAACGTATCGCTCCGCGGGGTCGTCGAGCGCGAGCTTTCCTTGTTCTCGCAGCTTGAGAATCGCCATGGCGGTGAAGCTCTTGGTCATCGAGGCGATTCGGAACACGGTGTCGGCATCGACCGGCGCCTTCGATGCCAGCTCACGATGGCCGAACGTGCCAGTGTGCACCAGATCGCCGTCGACAACGATGCCCCACGCCGCACCGGGAACGCGCGCACGCGTGACGAAGTCGGAGAACAGCCGATCGATCTCGGGGAACGCCGCCGCGAGCTTCGTGCGGCGGTCGGGATTGGTGAAGCGCGCGGGCTGCGCGTCGGCGACTTGCGTCTCGGCCATGAAGACTGGCGGCAGCACCACCATGATCATCATGGCGACGAGCCTGGCACGTCGGTGGCGGGTCTTGACCGGCATTTTCATCCTCTAGCAGGTTGCTGAACGACGTTTCGAGCCTCCGACTTCTACCTTCAGGTTGCTCGCTTCTTGCTGCAACCTGCGGACGTGTTGATCGCTGCAGAATACAACGGAGAGGGAGGTGAGCCGCGAGGCGTGGCTCACTTGAGACGGGTACGTAGGGCGGGCCTTCGCGGCCCGCTTTTGTCGCACCGTAAAAGTGCGCCCTACAAACCTATTTCAGAGCCTGCTACGCGCGCCGGGCGAGCGGCGCGCCGCACGAGGCGCGGACGACCAGCGTCGCCTCCAGCACCACGTGCCGCACCGGCCGATCGGGGTCGGCAATCCGTCCGAGCAGCAGTTCCGCCGCGCTGCGGCCGATCTCCGCTTCCGGCTGCGCCACGGCCGTGAGCGGTGGGTTCAGCGACGTGGCCCACGGCATGTCGTCGAAGCCGACCAGGGCAACGTCGCCGGGAATCTCGCAGCCCGCCTCGTGCAGCGCGCGCAGCGCTCCCAGGGTCATCAGGTTGTTGGCGACGAACACGGCGGTCGGCGGCTTGGCGGCAGCCATCAACGCGTTCATGCCGTCGTAGCCACCCTGCTCGCGGAAATCGCCCCGGAAAATACGCTCCGCGCGCACCGCCATGCCGGCGCGCTGCAGCGCGGTGATGTAGCCGCGCTCGCGCTGCACGGCGGTGCTGTGCTTGGAAGGGCCGCCGAGGAGTGCCACCCGGCGGTGTCCAAGCTGCAGAAGATGCTGAACGGCAGCGCGCGAGCCCGCCGCGTTGGCCACGGTCACGAGATCGACGCGCAGATCGACCGGCAGCCGATCCACGGCCACGATCGGAAGCTGCGGGACGAGCAGGTGGAGATAGGAGCTCTTCCCGGCGTTGATGGGCACGAAGATCAGCCCGGCCACCGCTTCGGCGCGCAACGTGTCGAGCATCTGGCGCTCGCGGGTCGGATCCTCGTCGGAGTTGGCCAGCAGCAACGAGTATCCCGCCGCCAGCAACACGTTCTCGAGCCCGCGGACGATGCCGGTGAAGAACGGATTCTGCAGGTCGGGAATCACGACGCCCACGGTCTGGCTCGTGCCGGCGCGCAGGTTGCGCGCGACGCGACTCGGCTGGTACTTCAGGGCACCGGCGGCGGCGGCGACGCGGTCGCGGAGGTCCGCGCTGACGGTGGACGCGTCCGCGAACGTGCGTGAGACGGTCGCGATCGACACACCAGCGCGCGCCGCCACGTCCTTGATCGTCGGCGCCATCGCGCCGCGGCTCCGGGTTCGCTGCCGAGGCTTCACAGATCACAGAGTGTATGTGGGCCGCCGCCGTGCCAACTGTGTACTGGAGGGCCATGTCATGGAAGCCAGGTTGTCAACGTTCCCGCGGTGGGCGCTGCTCGCCGTTCTGATGAGCATTGTCCTCACGAATACTGCGGCGGCCCAGTCACGCACCGGCACGCTCTTCGGCGTCGTCACCGACTCCACGGGCGCCGTGTTGCCGGGGACGACTGTCGTCGCGACCGACGAGGACACGAGCGTCAGCCGGGAGACCACGAGCGACGAACAGGGCCGCTTCGAGTTTCCGTTGCTGCCGATCGGCCGCTACCTCGTTCGCGTCTCGCTGCCCGGCTTCAGCGACGCCGAGGTGAGGGGTATACGGCTCGAGACGCAGCAGAACCGCGAGCTGGCCGTTTCCATGCGCCTCACGGGCGTGCAGGAAACGCTGACCGTGGTCGGTCAGTCGCAGCTCGTGCAAGTGGATCGGCGCTCCTCGTCGCTCGGTCAGGTGATCAACTCCGAGCAGGTGGCGGAGCTGCCGCTGAACGGCCGCAACTTCGTGCAGCTCGGCACGCTGGCGCCAGGCGCCGTGAAGGGCGAGGGCGCCTTCTTCAACAACAAGGGGACCACCGAGGTGTCCATCCGCGGCAGCACGTCGCTCTCCGTCCAGGGCATGCGCGAGAACGCGAACGACTTTCTCGTGGACGGCATCGACAACAACGAGCTGACGGCGGGCGCGGTCTCGATTCTCCCCTCGGTCGAGTCGATCCAGGAGTTCAAGGTCCTCACCAACAACTACTCGGCGGAGTACGGCAGCCGGGGCGGCGGTACGGTGCTCGTCTCGACCAAGAGCGGCTCCAACACCTTTCACGGCTCGCTCTTCGAGTTCATTCGCAACGACGCCTTCGATGCCCGCAACTTCTTCGAGATCGAGAAGGGGAAGTTCAGGCAGAATCAGTTCGGCGGCTCGCTTGGCGGCCCCATCGTGCGGGGGAAGACGTTCTTCTTCGCCGACTACATGGGCTTCAAGATCCGGCAGGCGCAGCCCGTGCTCGCGACTGTCCCGACCGCCCAGATGCGTGCGGGTGACTTCTCCGGGTCATTGCCGGGGAACCCGGCCCGGACCATCTACGACCCGGCCTCCACGGTGACCGACCCGACGACCGGCCAGCTCACGCGCAGCCCGTTCCCGAACAACCAGATCCCGGCCAACCGGATCGACCCGGCGGCGCTTCGACTGCTGAACCTGTATCCGTTGCCGACCTTCACCGATCGGATCTCCGGCAACTTCCTGGCGAACCCGGTGAAGGAGTTCGATCAGAACTACATCAACGGCCGCGTCGATCACTCCTTTTCCGCGTCCGATCAGATCTTCGGACGTGTGATGTGGGACCGCGCGACGCAGTTCTATCCCTACGCCTTCGAGTTCGGCCGCGCCGGCACCTACAGCACGGTGGACTACCTGACGAAGGCGCGGAACATCGCCGTCTCGGAGACACACATCTTCTCGTCGCGCCTGGTGAACCAGCTCACCGCCGGCTACAACCAAGTCTTCAACTACATGACGCCCATCGGCACCAATCAGAATCTGTCGCAGCAATTCGGCATTCCGGGTGCGAATCTCGGGGACCGCGAGAACTCGACGCTGTCGCAGTTCAACATCGGGCTCGGCTTCACCGCCCTCGGC
>JAIVJN010000294.1 GCA_020200025.1 Acidobacteriota bacterium
GGGGGAGCGGCGGCGGCCGGAGACGCCAAGGCCGGCGGCCAGCGCCGGGGACTGTTCCGGCGGCGCAAGGTCTGCAAGTTCTGCGCGGACAAGATCGACGACATCAACTACAAGGATGTGAAGCTCCTCTCGGGCTTCGTCCCGGAGCGGGGCAAAGTCTTACCGCGCCGCATTTCGGGCACTTGCGCCAAGCATCAGCGCGGGTTGCGGACCGCGATCCTGCGTGCACGCCAGATCGCGCTCCTGCCCTATGCGTCTGACTAGCACCACGGGCTGCTGGACCGTAGCTCAGTTGATCTGATGTAGGGCGCACCTTTACGGTGCGCCCAAAGCGGGCCATGAAGGCCCGCCCTAGGTACGCGTCTCAAGTGAGCTACGGGACGAGGGGCGTTTGGAACGAAGAGAGCTGTTCGGATTGGGGATCACCTCATGGAAGTCATTCTGAGAGACCACGTCGAAAACCTGGGTCGCCGCGGCGAAATCGTCAAGGTGGCCGACGGCTACGCGCGCAACTTCCTGCTGCCGCGGAAGCTCGCACTGCCAGCCACCGACGCGAACCGTCACCGCATCGACCGCGAGCGCAAGGTCGTCGAGGTCCGCGAAGCGGAGGAGCGAGGGCAGTTCGAAGCCATCGCCACGCGGCTAGGCGCGCTCGAGATCAGGATCACGCGCAAGGTGGGGGACAACGGTCAGCTCTATGGGTCCGTGACCAATGCCGACATCGCCGACGCGCTCGCAGTCAAGGGCTTCGATGTCGATCGCCGCAAGATCCTCCTCGCCGACCCGTTGAAAGCGGTCGGCGAAACCACCGTGCCCGTGAAGCTGCATCGCGACGTCACCGCCCAGCTGCGGGTCGCGGTGGTCAAATCTGAATAGAGCGGGCGGTCGGGCGGGTATGGTTGGTAGGGCGGGTAAGGATGATCGATCGCTGGATCAACCAACGAGCCTCACCCGCCCTACCTGCCTCACCCGCCCATCCCGTATCATCTCCCCGTGGCTGATGCCATCGCCGCACGACCGGACCGCACCCTCCCGCACAATCTCGAAGCCGAGCGCTCCGTGCTCGGTGCGATCCTGATCGACAACGACACCTACAACCTCGCGGCGGCCGTGCTCGCCGCGCCGGCGTTCTTCCGCGACGCGCATCGCCGCATCTTCGAGCGCATGGTCGATCTTGCCGAGCGCAGCCAACCGATCGATCTCGTCACCCTCAAAGAGGCGCTCGATCGGACGGGTGAGCTCGAGGAAGTCGGCGGACCCGCCTACATTGCGTCGCTCGTCGACGGTGTGCCACGCTCGACCAATGTCGAGTACTACGCGCGCATCGTCAAAGAAAAGGCGACGCTGCGGAGTCTCATCTTTTCCGCCAACAAGATTCTCGCGAGCGCCTACGAGGCCGATCAGGACGCCGACCTGATTCTCGACGAGGCCGAGAGCGCCATCTTCGCCGTGGCCATACGCGTTCGCCTTGACGACGGCCATGACGCCGGGCGCCGCCGCCGGGGCCGATCGGCCTTGGCGATTGAGTGCGGTCTCGCGCTGCAGGTGATCGACAATGGCGCGGTAGTGACCAGCCTGGTGCTCAACATCTGTCAGCACGTGGCCACGCATGCCGTGTCAGGGACCGCGCGTCACGGGGTCGCCGGGTTCTTCAGCCTGGAAATGTCGAAAGAGCAGCTCTTCATGCGCATGCTGGCGTCCGAGGCGAAGATCGACAGCTATCGCTTGTTGAGCGGACAGATCGGCCAACGCGAGTATGGGCAGATCACGCATGCCCTCGATGCGCTCTCCGAGGCACAACTTTTCGTCGACGACACGGCCGGCATCGGCGCGATCGAGATGCGCGCCAAGGCGCGCCGCCTGCAAGCCGAGCACGGGCTCGACATTCTCGCCATCGATTACGTGCAGCTCATGACGGGCCGGGGCCGCTTCGAAAATCGCACACTCGAGCTGGCGGCGATCTCCCGATCGCTCAAGGGACTCGCCAAGGAGCTGAGCGTACCCGTGATCCTGCTGTCGCAACTGTCGCGCGCGCCCGAGGCCCGGGCCGACAAGCGGCCGCAGCTCTCGGATCTGCGGGAGTCGGGCGCTTTGGAGCAGGACGCGGACGTCGTCATCCTCATCTTTCGCGAAGAGATGTACAAGCTCGACAAGGTGCAACCGTCTGAGACCGATGGTCTCGCGGAACTGATCATCGCCAAGCAGCGCAATGGTCCAACCGGCCTGGTGAAAGCCGCCTTCCTCAAGGGGCAAACCAAGTTCATGCCTCTGGCGCACGACGCGTGACCCGGTGCACCGCCGCGCACGTCGATCTCGACGCGCTGCGGTCGAACTACCGCGCCATTGTCGATCACCTGCAGCGCGAGACCGCACTCAATCGCCAAGGCCGATCGGCCCCGGCGGCGGCGCCCGGCGTCATGGCCGTCGTCAAGGCGAACGCGTATGGCCACGGCGCTGCGCCGCGCCGGGCTGCGCACGCGCATTCTGGTGTTCGGCGCGCTCAGCGTCAGCGATGTGGACGGCGTGTTCGTCCATGATCTGACGCCAACCATTTCGAGCCCGGCCGCGGGTCGCGCGCTGCAGGCGGCGGCGGCCGCCAGGGGCGCGCGCCTTCGCTGTCACCTCAAGATCGATACCGGCATGCACCGGCTCGGGTTCCGCCACGACAACGTGCATCGCACCGTGCCGAAGCTGCTGGAGAGCCCAAACCTGGAAATTGAAGCGCTGCACACACACTTCGGCACCGCGGACGAGCCGGAACATCCGCTCTTCGAGGAACAGCGTGCCCGGTTCGATGGCGCTTGTGCGACGCTTGCAGTAATCGGGGCGCGCCCGATGCGCCGCCATGCCGCAAATAGCGCGGCGCTCCTGCGTGACTCGCGCGTGTGGTACGACTTCGTGCGACCCGGCCTGCTGCTCTACGGCCTGGCGCCGCCGCCACTCGCCACCACCGTGCCGCTCAGGCCCGTGATGACGCTGACGAGCCGCGTCGTTGCCGTCAAGGGGGTGCGCGTCGGCGAAACAGTCGGCTACGGCGCCCGCTTTCGCGCCGAGCGTCCGACGACGCTGGCCGTCGTCCCGGCTGGGTACGCTGACGGCCTCGATCGTCGCCTCGAGGGTCGCGGCCAGGTGCTCATCCGTGGTCAGCGCGCCCCCATCGTCGGGTCGATCAGCATGGACATGCTCACGGTGGACATCTCGGACGTAGGTGAGGTGAACCCCGGCGACGACGTGGTGCTGCTCGGACAGCAAGGCACGGGCGCCTGGCAGACGATCGATGCGCGCGAGGTCGCGTCATGGATAGGGACCATCCCGTACGAAGTGTTGTGCAGGCTCGGAGCGCGCGTGGAGCGGAGCTACGCCTCTTAGGGTGGTGGGACGGGTGCGATGGGTACACTGATGCGTGGATGCGTGGCACCTGGAGCATTGATGCACCCGCACCCAAGTACCCGAGTACCTCTCGCACCCGTCGCACCTGACCGCCCCACCAGGCGAAAATAGCCGTAACTTCCAGTAACAATAGAGACATCCGCCGACACATCGCGCCGCAAAACCCTTATACTTCTACTTCCTCGGGATCGTGACGGAGAGTCCACGAATGCAGAGAGCTGTCGTCCTTGCGATCGTTGGCGTGGCGGTCCTCGGCCTCGGGCTTTCCGCGGCCGATCGGGTCGAGCACCGCTCCGGCAGGCGCGTGGCGCAGTCAGCGGAGCAAGCGTCACCCCCGCCGACATCTCGCCGCGCGACCGCGGATGCCCCCCGTTCTTCTCCTGCCGCACCCAAAATGGCCACTTCGGGCCCTCGGAAGCCGACCAGCACGACGTCTCCGTCGCCCGATGCCCCTCGCCCTGGTGTGACACGGGCTGACGAGGCGGCGCTCGTCGGTCAGTACTGTGCGACCTGCCACAGTGAGAAGGGCAAGGCCGGTGGTCTCTCGCTGGCCGGTTTCGACGCGCGTAAGGCGGCCGAGCAGCCGGAGATCGTCGAGAAGATGGCGCGCAAGCTGCGCGCGGGCATGATGCCACCGGCGGGCGCCAAGCGGCCCGACGAGGCGACGCTCGCGGCGCTGGCCTCGGCGCTCGAAGCGCACATGGACGAGATCGCGGCGGGGAATCCCAATCCCGGCTGGCGGCCCTTTCAACGTTTGAATCGCGCGGAGTATGCGCGCGCCATCAAGGAGCTGCTCGGCCTGGACATCGACGTGACCGCGTATCTGCCGGCCGACACCATCAGTCAAGGCTTCGACAACGTCGCCGACGCGCAGACGTTCTCGCCGACGCTGATGGAAGGCTACCTGCGAGCCGCTGGACGCGTCGCGGCGCTGGCCATCGGCGATCCCGACGCCACGGCGAGTGAGGCGACCTACCGGCTCTCGAAGATGACCTCGCAAACCGCGCATACCGAAGGCGCCCCGCTCGGCACTCGGGGCGGCCTGTCCGTCGTGCACACATTCCCCGCTGACGGCGAGTACGTGTTCCGGATGGATCTCTTCGCCGAGCCGCTCGGTCTGCTCTTCGGCAGCACCGCGGCGGACGAGCAGCTCGAAGTCTCCATCAACGGCGAGCGCGCGGCGCTCTTCACCATCAACCCCCGCATGAGCGAGGAGACGACGGGGCTGGCGTTGAAGACGCCGCCAGTACACGTCAAGGCAGGACCGCAACGCGTGTCGGCGGCCTTCATCCAGCGGTTCGAAGGCACGGTGAACGATCTGATCGCTCCGATCGATCACACGCTTGCCGACACCGAAATCGGGATCGCCTACGGCATCACCACGCTGCCGCATCTGAGGGGCCTCAGCATCGTGGGCCCGCACCATGTTACGGGCGTTTCCGACACGGTGAGTCGGCGCAAGATCTTCACCTGTCGTCCGACCGAGGCCGCCGAAGAAGCCCCGTGCGCACAGCGCATCATCGAAGGGTTTGCCACGGCTGCGTTTCGCCGACCGGTGAGCGAGCGCGATCGGTCGCGCTTGATGCGGTTCTACGAGCGCGGCCGAGCCGACCGCAACTTCGAGTACGGGATTGGCAAGTCGCTGGAGGCGATTCTGGCGAGCCCGCAGTTTCTCTTCCGGCTCGAGGAGACGCCGTCCAGTGCCGTTGCCGGCCGCAACTATCGCTTGAGCGATCTCGAGCTCGCGTCACGGTTGTCCTACTTCCTCTGGGGAGTGGGTCCCGACGCCGATCTCCTGAAGGTTGCCAACGACGGACGGCTGACGACACCGGGCGTGCTGGCGGCGCAGGTCAAGCGCATGCTGGCCGACCCACGCTCCGAGGCACTGGCGCCGCGATTCGCCTCGCAATGGCTGCGCCTGCAGGACCTCGAGAAAGTGTTTCCCGATCCGATCCTGTATCCCTACTACGATCAAACGCCGTGCAGGTCCCGGAATATCGACGCGGCATCCTTGGGCACGGCAGCGTGCTGACGCTCACGTCGATCGCCGATCGCACATCGCCCGTGATGCGCGGCAAATGGGTGATGGAAGTGCTCCTGGGCTCGCCGCCACCACCGCCGCCGCCCAACGTGCCCGCCCTCGAGGAAACAAAAGGAACCTCAGCCGGCCGCATGCTGTCGGTTCGCGCCCGCATGGAAGAGCACCGCAAGAACCCGGCGTGCACGTCGTGCCACAAGGTGATCGACCCGCTCGGGCTTGCACTCGAGAACTTCGACGTCACGGGCAGGTGGCGGATCAAGGATGGTGAGAGCGCCATCGACGCGACCGGTGACCTCTACGACGGTACGAAGATGAACGGCCCGGCCGACCTTCGCGGCGCGCTCCTCAAGCATCAGGATGCCTTTCTTCTGAGCTTCACCGAAAGCCTGATGACCTACGCCCTGGGCCGTCGCGTCGAGACGTTCGACATGCCCGCCGTACGACGCATCATTCACGCCGCCGAGAGGCAGGACCTGCGTCTGTCGGCATTCATCATGGGTGTGATCGAAAGTCCGGCTTTTCAGATGAGCCGCATGACGCCGGTGGAGATGACCGAGACGGCCATCGGCAGTCGGCCATCGGCAGACGTCGAAGGCAAGAAGTCGAAGTCAGAAGGTCGAAGGTAGGAGAGGCGATGTTGATCACCAAGAGGCATCTGTCGCGTCGCACCATGTTGAAAGGCATGGGCGCCACGGTGGCGCTCCCGTTCCTGGAAGCGATGGTGCCGGCGCGCACGGCGTTGGCCCGCACCGCAGTGAAGGGAAAGACCCGGCTCATCGCCATCGAGATGGTGCATGGGTCCGCGGGCAGTACCGCCTTCGGGATCACCAAGAACATGTGGTCGCCGGCGGGTACGGGCTCGGCCTTCGATCTCACCGGCACGAGCTTGGCGTCGCTCGAGCCCTATCGCGACTACCTGACGATTGTCAGCAACACCGATGTGCGGAATGCCGAAGCGTTCGCCGCGCCTGAGATCGGCGCCGATCACTTTCGCACCGCGGCCGTCTTTCTGACGCAGGCCAAGCCGAAGCAGACCCAGGGCTCGGACGTCTTTGCCGGCACATCGCTCGATCAGCTCTACGCGCAGAAGTTTGGTCAGGAGACGCCGATCCCTTCGATGCAACTCTGCATCGAGAACGTCGATCAGGCGGGCGGCTGCTCGTACAACTATTCGTGCGTCTATACCGATACCATCAGTTGGGCGTCGGCCACCGAGCCGCTGCCGATGATTCGCGATCCTCGTGCCGTGTTCGATCAACTGTTCGGCGTCGGCACGACGCCCGATGCCCGAAAGTCGCGCCGCCGCGACGACACGAGCATCCTCGACTGGGTCACCGAATCGGTCGCCGATCTCAAGAAAAAGCTGGGCACGGCCGATCAGGCGCGCCTGAGCGACTACCTCGATGATGTGCGAGAGATCGAGCGGCGGATCCAGAAGGTCGAATCGTCCAACAAGAGTGGCGAGCCCCGCGAGCTGCCGGGTGCGCCCATTGGCGTGCCAGACGCCTTCGACCAGCACGTCAAGCTGATGTTCGATCTGCAGGCCGTGGCCTTTGCCTCGGACATCACCCGTATCTTCTCGTTCAAGCTCGGACGTGACGTCTCGAACCGGGTGTACGCGCCGAGCGGCTCGAGCTCGGCGTTCCACACCGCATCGCATCATCAGGAGCGCGAGGATCGCATCATCGATTTTCAGAAGATCAACACCTATCACGTGAGCATGGTGCCGTATCTTCTCGAGAAGCTGAAGAGCACGCCTGACGGCGACAGCAACTTGCTGGAGAATTCACTGATCATCTACGGCTCCGCCATGGGCAATTCGAACTATCACAACCACAAGCGGTGCCCGCTGTTCTTCGCCGGCCACGTAGGCGGTGAGCTGAAGGGCAATCTGCACATCAAGGCCGACGAGGGCACGCCGATGGCCAACGCGATGCTGTCGGTGATGCAGACGCTCGGGTTGGAGATGGCGACCTTCGGCGATAGCACGGGCGCGATGGAGCTGAATGCGGGCTGAGTAATACGCAGAAGTGCAAAGTGCAGAGTGCGGAGAGCTGTGAATCGATAGCCACGAAGGCCACGATGATCACGAAGCAAGAATATTGAGACCTTCTTCCCTTCGTGGCCTTCGTGTGCTTCCTGGCTTCCGGTCATTTGGCGCCGGAGTGCAAAGTGCAAACGGAGAAGTCAGTCGCCGGTTCAGCCGCATTCACCTTTGCACTGTGAACTTTGCGCTGTGCACTGACTAGCGGAGTTTCAATCATGGAACGAAAGCCGGTTCGAGGGCTCGTAGTGAGCGTCCTTGCCTCCCTGAGTCTCTCCGTGCTGCTC
The DNA here is from genome assembly GCA_020200025.1 of Acidobacteriota bacterium. Lineage (GTDB taxonomy): Bacteria > Acidobacteriota > Vicinamibacteria > Vicinamibacterales > UBA2999 > JAIVJN01. Next base: position 7,763 of record JAIVJN010000294.1, read on the forward strand.
CATGCCGCACCTGCCACGTCGCCCGTCGCCGACGCGGCGAAGGCACGAGACGCGGCGGCGGTCCGCGCGCTGCTGAAGCAGGGTGGCGACGTGAACGGCGCGCAGGGTGACGGGATGACCGCGCTCCATTGGGCGGCCATGCAGGGTGACGCCGAGCTCGCGGGCATGCTGCTCTATGCTGGGGCCAACTGGCGCGCAACCACGCGCCTGGGCGGCTACACCCCTCTCCATCTGGCCAGCCAGTCTGGTGCCGCCCCGGTGGTGCGCACCCTTCTCGACGGCGGCGCCGATGCCGACGCGCGCACGTCGACCGGCGCGACGGCCCTCATGCTGGCGGCGAAGGCGGGAAGCGTCGACGCGGTGACGGGTCTGCTCGACAAGGGCGCAGACACGAATGCGACCGAGTCGGCCTATGGCCAGACGGCGCTGATGATCGCTGCCGCGCTCGATCGCGCCGACGTGACCCGCGTCCTACTGGAACGAGGCGCCGATCCGCGGATTGCCTCGAAGTTCACCGACCTGGCCGCGCTCACCGCCCCGGCTGACCCCGATCGGCAGCCTCAGGGCGGAGGCGCCGGCGCTCGGCCGGCCGCCGCCGCTGAGGGAGGCGAGCGACGCCCCGACGTACCCGGCGTCACGCGTCCGTTTCGCTACAACGAGCTCATCGGCGCGCAGGGTGGGCTCACGGCCCTGCACATGGCCGCCCGGCAGGGAAGCGCGCTCGCTCTACGCGCCCTCGTCGAAGGCGGCGCCGACGTGAATCAGGCGAGCCCGGGCGACCGCACCACCCCGCTTCTGATCGCCACGGTCAACGGTCACTTCGACATTGCCAGCTATCTCCTCGACAAAGGCGCCGATCCCAATCTGGCGAGCGCGGCGGGTGCGACCCCGTTGTACGGCGTCGTCAACGTGCAGTGGGCGCCGAAGGCCGCTTACCCGCAACCGCGCGCCCACTTGCAGCAGACGAGCTCGTACCTCGACCTGATGAAGGCGCTGCTCGAAAAAGGCGCCGACCCGAACGCGCGCGTGCGTCGCAAGGTCTGGTTCGCCAGCTACAACTTCGATCAATCGAGCGTCGACGAAGTGGGCGCCACGGCGTTCTGGCGCGCTGCCTATGCCAGCGACGTCGCCGCCATGAAGCTGCTCGTCGGCTACGGCGCCGATCCCAACATCCCGACGATGAAGGCCGCAGGCCGGTCGCGTCCCGCGGACGGCGATCCCGTGATGCGCGACGTGTCGACGGCGCCGCCGATGCCGGTTGGCGGGCCGAGCGTGACGCCGTTACAGGCGGCCGCCGGCGTCGGCTACGGGCAGGGTTTCGCCGGCAATTCGCATCACGTTGCGCCCGCCGGGATGATGGCCGCGGTGACCTATCTCGTCGACGATCTCGGCGCCGACGTCAACGCGTCCGACGGAGACGGCAATACGGCGTTGCACCACGCGGCCTCGCGCGGCGACAACGAGATGATCCTGTTCCTCGTCTCCAAGGGCGCCGACGTGACGACGGTCAATCGCGCCGGCCAGAGCACGGTCGATTTGGCCAATGGTCCCGTGCAGCGCATCCAGCCGTTCCCGGAGACGATCGCTCTCCTCGAAAAGCTGGGCGCGAAGAACCATCACAAGTGCGTGTCTTGTTAACGAACCTGGTTGCTCTCATGTCATGCGAGAGCAACGAGGTTGGGTCCATAGGAGGACTCTCGTGAGGCTCCATCGCGTTCTTGCCGCCGCACTGTTGCTCACATCTGCCGCCACGCTCGCGGTCGCGCAGTCCACAACCGGCAGCATCCAGGGCACGGTCAACGATGCCCAGGGCGGCGGGGTGCCCGGCGCTGCCGTCACCATCCGCAACGTCGACACGCAGTTGCAGCGCACGACGGTCACGAACGAGTCGGGCAACTACGATGTGCAGTTGCTGCCGCCGGGCGAGTATGCGTTGACGGCCGAGCTCGCCGGGTTCCGGACGCAGCAGCGAACCGGCGTCCGACTCACCGTCAATCAGGCGGCGCGCATCGACTTCAAGCTCGAGATCAGCACCGTCGAAGAGTCGGTCACCGTGTCGGCCCAGACGCCGCTCGTCGAGACCGTCGATAGCGCCGTGCGGTCGGTCATCGACGCGGAAAAGCTCGAGGAGCTGCCCCTGAACGGCCGCAACTTCCGGACGCTCGCGCTCATTGTTCCGGGCGTGCAGAACGAGGTCCAGGGGAGCACGCTCAGCAACCGCGGTGGCGGCGTCAACATCAACGGTGCGGGGTTGACCGACAACAACTTCCTGCTCGACGGCTTCAACAACAACGACGACACGACGGCAGAAATTCTGACGTTTCCCTCGGCCGATGCGATCCAAGAGATGACCGTGCTCGGAGCGAGCTATAACGCCTCGCTCGGCTTCGCGCAGGGCGGCATCGTCTCGCTCGTCAGCAAATCCGGCTCTCAGACGTATCACGGCAACGGCTTCGGGTTCTTTCGAGACGATGCCTTCGACGCCACGAATTACTTTGCGACCACCAAGCCGCTGGTGTCGCGGCAGCAGTACGGCGGATCCCTTGGCGGCCCGGCCGGATTCCGCAACGCCTTCTTCTTCGGCAATTACGAGAAGGTGCGCATCCGCGAGGGCGTGACCCTCGGCAATACCGTGCCGACCACCGCGCAGCGTAACGGCGACTTCTCCGGTCTGGGACGATCGATCACCGATCCCCTCACCGGCCTGCCGTTCTCCGGCAACGTCATCCCGGCCAGCCGCCTCAACCCGGTGGGCAAGGGCATAGCCGACGCTTTCTATCCCGATCCGACGAACCCGAACACCACACGCAACTTCATTCACTCGCCCGAGCTGGTGCAGGACCTGCACCTCGGCACCGGCCGCGCCGACTGGAACCCACGCGCCTCGGACAGTCTGATGGTGCGCTATCAGATCTACTGGGACGATCAGGTGAACCCCAACGTCGCGGGGACGCTGCCGCGGCTGGCCGAGACCATCATCAAGAAGAATCAGAATCTCGGCATGCAGTGGACGAAAGTGTGGGGCCCGAACACGGTTCAGGAAGTGCGCGTTGGCTGGGGACGAATCCGCAATGCGCGGCTGTCGTCGGATGTCGAAGACTGGAACGCGCGCCTTGGCATCACGGGCACGACCTCCGAGACCGTGAAAGATCGCCTCACCGTCGGCCCGCCCATCGTAAACGTGACCGGCTACTCCGCCATCGTCCCCTTCAGCAACCCGTTCATCCGCATCCACAACAACTGGCAGTATGCGTATCAACTGGTACAAAGCCGCGGCGATCACTCGCTCCGCTACGGTGCCGAGGTCCGTACGACCAAGATCGATCTGGACGACTGGAATACGCCCAACGGCAGCTTCACCTTCACCGGCCGCTATACGGGAAATGCGATCGCCGATCTGCTACTGGGGTATCCGTCTCAAGCGCAGCGCTTGATCGGTCCCGGCGTCAGCAATCTGCGCTCGTGGCAGGTTGCCGGCTTCGTGCAGGACGAGTGGCGTGTGACCGGCCGCCTCTCCGTGAACTACGGCCTTCGCTACGAATACCAGGCGCCGTCGTGGGAGGACAACAATGCCTGGGGGGCGTTCGTCCCTGCCCTGGGACGTCCCGTGCAGGTGGAAACGGAGGGCCTGCCCAGAAGTATCCGCGAGTTCAGCAAGGACAACTTCGCTCCGCGCGTCGGCGTGGTCTACGACTTGAGCGGCGACGGCACTCGAACGGTGCGCGCCGGCTACGGCATCTACTTCCAGTCGCAGACCAACGCCACGCTGCTCGCCAACTTCCAGAATGCGCCGATCAGCCAGCGGCAAAATTTCGTCGCCAGCGCCACGGCGCCCAACATCTCGATGAGCGATCCATTCCCCGCTGCCCTGGCAGGCACCGCCTTGCAGGCGCAGGGCTTCGCGCCGTTCTGGAATCTCGGCCGCACCGAGCGCTGGAGCGCCGACATTCAACAGGCGATCGGCGGGGCCTCAGCGGTGACGTTGGGATACGTCGGATCGAAGTCGCGCTATCTACCCAGGAACTACAACATCAACCAGGCGGTCCTGGGACCCGGCGCCGCGCAAAGCCGGCGTCCGTTCCCGCAGTATGGCGACATCACATGGAACATCGGCGATGGCAGCGGCGATTACCACTCGCTGCAAACCAAGTTCGAGCGCCGCATGGCCAACGGCATCGCCACCATTCTGGCCTACACGTGGCAGAAGGCGATCAACAACGTCAGCGACGGCGGCGCCGGCGACTCGGGCAATCAGAACGCGTACGCGCGCGACGAGCGCGGTCTCGCCGGACATGACCGCGCTCACCGTGTCACGGCCTCGGCCATCTACGACTTTCCCTTCGAGCATCGCCTGCTGCGCGACTGGCAGGTGGCGGGCGTGTTGACCCTCTCGAGCGGCCAGCCGTTTACGCCGGTGCTGACGATCGATCGCGCCAACATCGGGAGCTTTTCGGGCCAGCGGCCCGATCGCATTTGCAGCGGCGCGTTACCCGCCGACGAGCGTTCCGCCGATCGCTGGTTCGACACCGCGTGCTTTCCGCTGCCCGCGGCAGGCGCATTCGGCAACGCTGGCAGGAACGTCCTGATTGCCCCAGGCCTGCAGACGCTCGACACGGTCCTCTCGCGCTCCTTCGGCTTCGCCAGGCGCGATCTGCAGGTCCGCTTCGAAGCCTTCAACCTGCTCAATCACACCAACTTCTTGATCCCGAATCGCAATGCCGACTCGCCCGACTTCGGCAAGATCTTTCAAGCCGCGCCCGGTCGGCAGATACAGATTGGCGTGAAGTTCAATTTCTAAGAACGGGAAAAGGCCTGGAGGCCCGAAGGCTTGGAGGCGCAACGCATGTTTCGTCTAGAGCCTTCCAGCCTCCAAGTCTTCAGGCCTTCAAGTCTTCGA